>DAHWEX010000569.1 GCA_027326205.1 Actinomycetota bacterium | reverse complement strand
GTGGACAGGTCGGCGCGGACGCCCCGGCTGAAGTTGTCCCTGGGGTCGCCGTCCAGGTAGGGGGCGTACTCGGTGGGGGCGTGCCGGTTCCACGCCGCGCCGAGGATCTCCTCGTCCCGCCAGGCGATCGCGCCCACCTGGCGCCACCAGTCCGAGCTGCGGCCCGCCAGTTCGCGGGCCCGGGCGAGCAGCGCGGCCGGCAGGTCGCCGGCCGGCCGCGGGCCGTCCGCGTCCGCCGGGCGGCCGGCCTGGCTCCAGGCCCTGTCCCAGCGCAGGAAGGTCTGGTCGAAGACGAGTTCCCTGCCCTGCGCCAGCCGGCCGGTGGCCGCCAGGGTCCGGGTGACCTCCTCGTCGGGCAGTACCAGGATCTCCCCGGTGACCGCGGCCGGCAGGTCCGCGGGCTCGATCACCCGGATCGCGGTGTCCGGCAGCATCACCCGCAGGAACTGAGCGGCCCGGGCCGGCGGCAGCGCCCGGATGTCCTTGGCGAGGCTCTTGAACACCGCGCGGAAGCCGGTCCCGAGCAGCAGCACCTCGGCCGCGTCCGCGTGCCGGGCGAAGAACCCCTCGTGGCCCGCGTGCACGACCGGGAGGTAGAGCAGAACCTGCTTCAACTGCGGGGCCGGCCGACCGGGGCCAGCTTCTTGCGGGTCCCGCCGGACTTGACGCCGGCGGGCTTCGCCTGCGCCGACTTCACGGTGGAGACCAGGGAGTCCGGGTTGGCCATCTCACGCTGGATCACGTCGCGCAGCCGCGCCGACGTGCTCACGGTGGCGATCCGCTCGAGGACCTCGACCCGGCCGCAGTGGCCGGCCTCGAGCTCGCTGATCTCGCCGGCGGTGTAGGTTTCCTCGGTCGCGACGAGCACGTCGGGGCGCACCGCCTTGATGAGCGCCCACCGGGGGTGGCCGGTGTGCTTGAGGGTGACCAGGCCCACGCCGCGCTGGTGGGTGACCATGCGGAGCCGTTCCATCTGCGGGACGACGGGACGGTTGTCGCCTTTGCGCGCGCGGATCTTCTCGTCGCTGTCCAGGCCGACGATGAGGAAGTCGCCGAACTGGCGGGCCGCCTCCAGGTACATCGAGTGACCCTCGTGGATGATGTCGAAGGACCCGCTGGTCAGCACGATCTTGAAGCCGAGCGTGCGCAGCGCGTTGACCGTCGTGGAGATCTTCGCGTAGTCCTCGACGAACCGCTGCTCGAAGTTCGAGGCGTCCGCGAACAGGCTGTTCGAGACGCCCAGGGTCGGCAGCAGCGGGGCCGGCTGGCTCCGGACCGCGGTGCCCGGCTGGTTACCCTCCCGGGCGAATAGCCGCCTGATCCGCTTCATCGGCCGCCCCCTCTCCTTTGCCGCCATGCTAGTCACGTCGCTACCGGGATCGAGTTGATCGACGGATGCGGGTGGTAGTCCGCCAGGTCGAAGTGATCCGCGCGGAAGTCGTGAATGTCGGTGACCGAGCGGCCCGCCGCGTTCAGCGTCACCGTCGGGAGGGCGCGCGGCTCGGTGGCGAGCATCGCGCGGACGGCGGGCACCTGATCGGTGTAGACGTGAGCGTCGGAGATCGTGTGGTAGTACGCCGCCGCCCGGTAGCCCGTCAGCTGTTCGAGCATGAGGGCCAGCGCGGCGTACTGGATCATGTTGGCCGGAACGCCGACCGGGACGTCGCCGGAGCGCTGGGTCATGTGCAGGTGCAGGCCGCCGTCGAGCACGCGGACGTGCACCCAGCCGTGGCAGGGCGCGATCGTCGTCCTCGGCTGCTTGCCCGCCCCCCTGACCTGGTAGGGCGCGATCCACGGGTCCACGAAGTGGGTGCGCAGCTCCGGCAGCTCCCGCAACTGCTCGACGAGGTGCTTGAACTGGTCGAACGGCCCGTCCGGTGCCGGGAACGAGTGGAACGCGCCGCCGTAGGAGCCCGGGCCGATGCTGCCGGGCTCGATGCCCTTGCGCAGCGTCTTCTCCGGCGTGGCCCACGGTCCCCACCAGTCCACGCCGAACTCCTCGAACTCCGCCAGCGTGGTCGCGCCGTTGATGAACGCGCACAGCTCGCCGATCGGCTTGCGCCAGAACGACCTGATGCTGCGCTCGGTGATCACCGGGAACCCCTGGGCCAGGGGGAAGGCCATCGTCTGCTGCATGACCGTCAGCGCGTTGACGCCCTGGCGGGTCTGCGCCTCTACCCCGGCGCGCAGGATGTGACCGAGGACCCGCCGGTACTCCGTGGAGACGGGGCGCTGGTCATACGGCAGGTAGTCCATGACAGGCAGCTTAGCGGCGCCCACGGCCCCGCCGCAGGTCCCGGTTCACCCGCGGGCGCTGCGGCGCCCGCGGGTCTTGGCCGTGCCGTGCCGCGGCGCTGGCGTCAGCCTTCCTTCTCGGTCAGCTCCCACTGCCAGTTGGGGCCGCGGGTCAGCCGGCCTTCCGCGCGAAGCTCGTCGAGCTGCAGGACGATCTCCCGGCCGTCGTCGCTGCCGAGGGCGTCCATGATCTGGCGGAAGTACATCGGGCCGTCGCGCAGGGCCTCGCGGACGCTGCCGACCCGGCGCTCGCGGCTCACCCGCGGCGGGGCGGGACGCCAGTTCTCCATCGAGTCGCCGGGTGCGCCGGCCGTGGCGTCGATGCCCACCTTGGCGACGGTCCCGTCGCCGGCGACCGTCGGGTCGGAGTAGAAGCCGGGGAAGCCCGCGGCGACCACCAGGTCGCGGTCCGCGCGGAAGCGCGTGGACAGCGCCCATTCCACCTCGGCGTCGTTGCGCACGTCGATGTCGGAGTCCACCACCACGACGTGCTTCATGCCCGGCAGCGCGAACAGCGCGGAGATCACCGAGCGGGCCTGGCCCGGCGCCGCGTCCTGGCTGATGGCCACGCGGACGTGCTGAGCGGTCGCCACCGCGTCCGACGCGTGCACCGCGGCCGGGGAGATCCTCGCCGCCCGCAGGGCCGCGTACACCGCGGCCTCGGTGTGCAGGGATCCCATGGGGCTGAACTCCATCCGGGTCATGTCCCGGCAGCCGTGCAGCACGCTCTGGTGCAGCACGTCGCCGCGCATCGTGATCGCGGTGACGTGGAACACCGGGTCGATGTGCGCGGCACCGTAGAAACCCCAGAACTCGCCGTAGGGGCCGTCCAGGTCGCGGTAGCCGAGTTCGTCGAGGTAGCCCTCGATGATCATCTCCGCGTCGGCGGGGGCCGGCACGCCGTTGGTGACACCGCGCACCATCGGCACGGGGGCGCCGCGGAAGGTCGCCAGCAGGTCAAACTCATCACCCGGGCGCCGTGAGGTGGCGGCGAGGTAGGACGTCGGGTGCGAGCCGACGGCGAAGCTGATCGGCAGCCGGTCGCCCCGCTCGACGCAGGCCCGGTAGGTGAGCTTGAGGTCGGAGGGTGCGGTGAGGTTCGTCGTCAGGTGCCTGCGGCCGCGCAGCATCAGCCGCCGGCAGCCCACGTTGTGCCTTCCGTTGGCCGGATCGACGGAGAAGTCGATCGCCGAGGAGATGTAGGGACCGCCGTCCAGGTCGTGCTGCAGGTGGAAGGGCAGCCGGGTCAGGTCGATGTCATCGCCGGTCAGCACGACCTGGTGCACGGGCGCGTCCGATGACGGCACCTCGAAATGCTGCTGCGGATTGGCCAGCCGCCGCTCGTACTCGCGCACGGTGTCCTTTTCCTCGACCCCCAGCGCGATGGCCACGCGCCGCCGTGACCCCATCACCCCGGCCACGACCTCCGCCTGCTCGGGCCCGGCCTTGCGGAAGAGCACCGCCTTATCCGACGCCTCGATGACAGCGCTGAGATCGGCCAGCGCCACGGGCTCGTCGTGCACCTCTACCTCACCGAGTTCCGCCAGCTGCGCCACGAGGCGCCGCAGGCGGAAGCGGTCGGTATCAAGGTCGCGTGTCGTCATGTCTCCTCTTTCCAGTTGCCAGTTTCCGGCGGGGGTGGTTACCGGGACTACGGTCCGGCCGGCGTAGCCTGCTCCCGCGCGGGCGCGTCGCCGGCCTCGGGCGCGCGGGCGCCGGATCCGCGGCGGGCCCGGGCGCCACGGGCGGCCCGCTGGCTGCCCTCCCAGCGCTGCACGGCGTCGGTGTCCAGGCCGAACAGGTCAAGGACGCGCCCGACGGTCTGGTTGACGATGTCGTCGACCGTCTGCGGATGGTGGTAGAACGCCGGCACCGGCGGCACGATGATGCCGCCCGACGCCGTCACCTCGGTCATCAGCCGAAGATGCGACAAGTGCAGGGGCGTCTCCCGGACCACGAGCACCAGCCGGCGGCGCTCCTTCAGCGTGACGTCGGCGGCCCGGACGACCAGGTTGTCGTCGTGGCAGTTCGCCACGCCCGACAGCGTCTTGATACTGCACGGGATCACCAGCATGCCGTCCGTGCGGAACGAGCCGCTGGAAACCGGCGCGGCCAGGTCGTCCTCCTGGTGCACCACGTCGGCCAGTTTCCCCACCGCGGCGGCGTCGGTCGTCGTCTCGTAAGCCAGCGTCCTGCGCGCCCCCGCGGTGATGATCAGGTGCGTCTCCACCTCGGGCAGGCCGTTCAGCACCTCGACGGCGCGCACGCCGTAGGCGGCACCCGACGCGCCGGTGATCGCGACCACGATCCGGCGACGGCCCGGTGCCCCCGGCTCGCGTGTTATCGGCTCGCGTGTCATCGGTCGTCCTCCCGTGGTTCTCCCTGCTGGTCACCGGTCACCGGCTGGACCCGCCCGCGGTGCGCTGCCACAGCAGGACGCGCTGCTCAACGAGGCCGAAGGCCGCGTTGAGCAGCAGGCCGAGCAGGCCGAGCAGGACGATCACGCTCCACATGCCCGGCACGTCGAAAAGCGACTGGTCGGCGAGCATCTCGCGGCCGATGCCGCTCGTGCTGCCGACGAACTCGGAGACGACCATCATGACCAGGGCCAGTGCCAGGCTTAGCCGCAGGCCGGCGAGGATCTTCGGTGCCGCGCCCGGCAGGATGATGCGGGCCAGCCGGGTGACGGGCGGGATGCGGAAGGCGCGGGCCGTTTCAAGATGGACCGGGTGGACGTGCCGTGCGCCGTCGATGGAGTTGACCAGCACCGGCCAGATGACCCCGAAGATGATCGCCGCGACCTCCATCGGCGTGCCGATGTTGAACACGAACAGGAAGACCGGGACGAGGGCGGGCGGCGGGACCGCCCGGGCGAAGTGCACCACGGGCTCGACGAGGTCGGCGAGCAGCGGCAGCCGGCCGATGGCCACCCCGAGCGCGATCCCGGCGACGGCGGCGATGGCCCAGCCGGCCAGCATGCGGCCCACGCTGGGCAGCAGGTTGGCGGTCGCGTCGGGGGTGAGCCACAGGTGGCTGGCCGGGCCGGCGAACCACTGGTGGTACATCGCCGGCGCGATCGCTGACGGCGGCAGGAAGTAGGGGCTGTTCGCCGCGTCGGTGGCGAGTTGCCAGGCGCCCACGGCGGCCGCCAGCACGAGCAGCCGCAGCGTCAGCACGAGCAGGCGGCGGCGGGCGGTGCGCGTCCCCGCGCCGGGCGGGCGGGCGGCGGGCCGCTGGGCGGCCCGGCGGGCGGCGGGGGTGGTCATGCCGTCGCTCACGATCGCTCGCCGGCTACCGCGGCCAGCGTAAAGTGCCAGCGGAACAACTGGCGCTCGGCCGCGGCAAAGGCGCCGTTGACCGCCAGGCCGATCAGCCCGGTCCACACCGCTATCGCGATCATCACCGCCATGTCGCCCGCACCGTTTTCCTCCTGCGCCGCGAAGGCGCCGATGCCGCCCATCCCGGTGCCGATGAGCTCGACGGCGACGGCGACCACGAACGCGAACGACGCCGCGACCCGCACGCCGGTGGCGATGAACGGCGCCGCGCTCGGCAGCGACACCCGGCGCGCGACGGACAGCGGGCCGAAGCCGAAGGAGCGCAGCGTCTCAACCGCCAGCGGGTCGACGCTGCGCACTCCGTAGATCGTGTTGATCAGCACCGGCCAGCCGGACGCGAACACGACGACCGCTATCTCGGTGCGCTGGTTGTCCTGGACGATGAGCAGGACAAGCGGGACGAGCACGACCGCGGGGACCGGCCGCACGAACTCGATCACCGGCCGCACCGCGGCCTCGGCCAGGGGCAGTGTGCCGAGCAGCAGCCCCGCGGGCACGGCGATGACGACCGCGATCGCCATCGCCTCCGCCCATGCCCGCATGGTGGAGCCGACCCCGGCCAGGAACGATCCGTTCCTGGCCAGGCCGGCCGCGCTGCCGAGCACCGCGGTCGGCAGCGGGAAGGTCGCCGGATTCACCCGGCCTGCCCACAGGGCCAACTGGGCGGCACCGAACAGCAGGACCAGCCCCGCCGCGCCGCGGTAGGCCCGGTGCAGGACGGCGGGCATCAGCTCTCCGCGCTCGCCAGGGGGTAGTACAGCGCGTTGACGTCGAAGTTCTTCGGCAACTGGCCAAGCTGCTCGATCTGGTCGGCCACCCGGGTCAGCCGGGCCAGGCTGAGCGTCGTGTTGAAGGTGGGCAGGGTGATGACCTTGGCTATCGCGGGCTTCATCGCGGGGATGAACTTGGGCAGCTCACTGCGGACGTAGCTGGGGTCGGTGGCGGCGACCTGGAGCGCCGAGGCCAGCGCGCGCTGGAAGGCGGCCACGGTCTTCGGGTACTTCTGCACGAAGGCGGCGTCGGTGACCCAGCACGTTTCCGGGAAGCCGGTCAGCGGGCCGCTCGTCATGTCGACGAGGATCCGGTCACCCGCGGTGGCCTCCGCCGCCGTGATGAACGGCTCGGTGGTGAAGGCGGCATCGACCTCGCCCTTGGCGAGCGCCTGCTGCGCGGCGGAGAAGGGCAGCACAACGGTGGTGTAGTCCGTGCTCGACAGGTGGTAAGGCTCCATCAGGACGTCGAGGGCCATCGCGCCGAAGTTGAAACCCGGCGCGGGAATGGAGACCTTCTTGCCCTTGAGCTGCGAAATCGACGTGAGCTTGGAGTTCTTCGTCACCAAGAGGACGTAGTTATCGGCCGACGCCTGCGAGTCATCGGACACGACCCGCAGGTTCAGGCCGGGAACCGTCTTCTCCTGCTCGAACAGGCCCACGTAATTCTCCACGGCGAAGTCCATGGTGTGGCTGAGCAGTCCGGACGCCGCCTGGTTGGTCGTCGTCATGGTAACGAGCCTGACGTTCAGCCCCTGCTGCTTGAAGAAGCCCTTGTCCTGCGCGATCTGTATCGTGACGGTGTCCGCGCTCGGCAGCACGCCGATCGTGATGGCGGACAGCTCCGGCGCGCCGCTGGAGACGCCGCTTCCGCCGCTGCTCGCCGTGGACCCGGAACCGCACGCGGTAACGCCGATGGCGAGTCCGGCTATCGTGAGCGCGAGCGCTCTGCGGCCAACACGCGAGGCTTTCATGGTCCTCCTACTTGCTACTTGTTCAGTCCTGGTACCGGGGTGAATCGGTTGTCCCAGCGGCGCTGGGCGGCGGCACTGGGCGGCGGCGCGGTCAGCACGGCTCTGGCCGCCCGGGCGGGGCGGCTCACCCGGCCGCGACCCGGCCGCACGGGTCAGGCGGGTTACCTCAAGCACCGCGCTCCCTATCGAGCCTGCCAATTGAATAATACAAAATTGCCAATATTACAATTGCATTAGCCGGGCCGCACCTTCCCGCAATCGATTACATTGACGAATATGCATCAATGTCCACCTAATAATCGGTAGGTGCGGCCAGCGCGGCCCAGCAAGAACAATACCCAGGCGCCGCCCACCGCGGTACTTCCCTGCCGAGAACGCCCTGCTTAGAGCAGCCATCGGATGTTTGTATACCTCGTCATATGATTACGGAATGATGTAGCTCCCGCATTGCGAGCGCACCGCATCCCACGCCTGGTTAAATTTGCAACTGCACTTTGCGAGCGGCCGCCCAGGTTCCAGGTCGTCGATTAGCCGTTTAACGCCCAGGTAATTTCCGTCGGCCCGTTCGG
>DAHWEX010000562.1 GCA_027326205.1 Actinomycetota bacterium | reverse complement strand
TGATCCGCCAGGTCGCCGACCCCGGACCGAAGAAGCCGTCATCCGGCCGGGCCGGGTCGCGGGGGCTTGTATACGTGTACGGCGTGTAAGGCACTGGTCTCACACCTCAGTCAGGGCACCGGGACACCGGTGCGGTGAGACTGACGAAATCCGGCTCCGCGGTGGCTGTCAAGGTCCGCTTCGGAACCGGGAGGCGTTGTCGGCCTTCCTGGTTAGGTCAGCGCGTTCATCCGTCCGTTCGCAGGGACGACGCCTCGCGCCTGCGCCCCGACCTGATCTCGATGCCGAGCGCGATGGCCGTGAGCACGGCAAGTCCGGCCAGCGGCGCCGCGAAGGCGGTCGCGTCGGCCGCGAGCTTCACGGCGGCCGATGACCTGGTGAACACCGACAGGTCGAGGTCCGGCGCGAGCACCCGGGGGAGCGCCAGGGCGCAGGCCCAGGCGGCCACCGCCGCCGCGGTGACGGCGGGCAGCACCTCGAGGGCCACCACCTGCGCCCGCTGCCCCTCGCCCAGGCCCATGGTCGCGAGCCGGGCGAGCGTCGCCTTGCGGTCCGCGGCGCCGAGCGCGAGCTCCAGGAGCAGGACGGCGAGGCCGAGGACCGCGGCGACCGCGACCGCGAGCGAGAACAGCGTGAACGCGCCGCGCTGCAACGGTCCGCTGGTCAGTGCGGACAGTACATCCGAACGGTACGTGGCGATGCCGTCAGGCAGCGCTTGCCGCAGCGCCGTGGCCAGGCGGGAGCGGTCGACGGACCCGCCGGTCAGCAGCATCTCGTTGACGGGAGCCGGCGCCGGCGGCGTGAGCGCGGACCTGAGCGCGGCCAGCGGCATGATCACGAACGCGCCGCCGGCCGGCAGCGCGGGGGTGCTGGCGATCACCCCCGCCACCCGGACCCGCACCGGCTGGAGGGACGCCTGCCTGGTGCTGAGGGTGACCGTGCCGCCGCCGAGGCCGGCCGCGGCCTGCGGGGAGGCCAGGACGGGCTGGGGCGCGCCCGCCTCGCCGGGCGGCGCGAGCAGCCCGGCCGGCACCGCGGGGAACCCGGGGGTGCGGGCGACCAGCGCGGCGTAGCCGGCGGGATCCACCGCCAGGACGCTGACCTGGCTGCCCGTCGTGGTGGTCCATGACTCGTTCACGACCCCGGCCGCGTAGCGCGCGCCGCTCGCGTCGGCCACCGCCCGGGCGGCGGCCGGCGAGATGGTGAAGCTCCGCGCCGTGTACGAGGCGGTGACCGTCGCGTCCGCGCCGACGGCGTGCCAGGAGGCCGCGACCTCGCCGCTGGTCACCGCGTCGCGCACCATGCCGGCGAAGGCCGCCACGGTGAGCGCGAGCACGAGGGCGAACGCGGGCAGCGCCGGGGTGAACGCGGTCCGGGACGCCCGGGCGAGACCGAGGAACGCGGGCGCGCGGGAACCGCGCGCGGCGGCGCGCAGCAGTCCGCGCAGTGCCAGCGGGTACAGCCGGAGCACCGCGATCACCGCGGGGATGGCCACCAGGACCGGCGCGGAGCTGGTGTAGAGGTTCACGCCCGAGCCGGCCGGCGTGCCCTGGTCGCGGAAGACGACGAGGCCCCCCAGCGCCGCGGCCGCGAGCGTGGCCTCCGTGACCAGCCGGATCCCGGCCCGCTGGCGACGCAGGAGGGCCGTGCGGTGGCGGGGCAGGCGGTGCTGCCAGGCCGCGATGAGGGCGGGGCCCAGCACCGCGGCGGCCACCACCGCGGCCGGCGGCCACCAGCTCAGGGCCGGCCCGCTGCCCTGGGCGGAACCGGGCACGGGGACGGCGAGGGTCGCCGCGGCGGCGGCGATCACGGCCGCGGGGACGCACAGCAGCGCGGCATCGCGTCCCGTGCCCAGGGCGATCTGCCACAGGGATGCGCCGCGCGCCCGGATCACCGTGATCTCGGCCGACCGGCGTGCCGCGACCATCCGCGCGGCCAGCAGGACCACGGCCAGGCCCGCGGCCGTCAGGCTCACGTAGAGCAGCCAGAGCAGCGTGTCCACCGACTGCGCGGTCGCGATGAACAGGTTGAGCGAGAACCACAGGCTCGAGGAGACGGTCAGCGCGGAGGCGACGGGCGCGAGGGAACCGGTGAGCGTGCCCGACTGGGCGCCGATCTTGCCGAGCGCGTCGCTCAGCGGCTGCACCTGCTGGCGCTCGAGCGAGCTCACGTCCAGCGGGAGCACCCACTCCATCCGGAGACTGGGCGAGCCGAAGTACGACTGCAGTTCGCCGGCCTCGTCCGGCCCGGCGATCACCCCGGCGGCCCAGTACGGGCTCGGCGGCGACCCTTGGAACTGGCGGACGGCGGCGAGGACGGCGGGGTCGGTGCCCCAGAATGACGAGGCCGGGTCAACCGGGGCCACGATCCCGGTGACCAGGACGGTGACCTGGGTGACCGTGCCGCTCGCGGCCTGCTCGGAGCCGGGGAGCACGAACGCGGAGCCCGCGTGCAGGCCAAGCCTTGCCGCCGTCTGCCCGGTCATGACCACCTGGAGCGTCGCGGGCGGCCGCCTGGCGCCCGGCTTGCCGCCGCCGGCCCCGGCCGCGGGAACCGGGGTGGCCACCGGGAAGCGCCCGCTCAGCAGCCGCAGGTGCGAGCCGAGCGGCTGCCGCTGCGTCACCTCGATCTTGACCCCCGTGCCGCCGGTGCCGGGCAGGTCCCCGTTCACCGGGATGAACGGGGTCGTCATCGACGACCAGTCGGTGCCGGGCGGGGCGAGGCTGACCGGGGCGCGGTTGAAGGCGGCGTGCAACTGGCCGGTGATCGCCTCGATCGTGGCCGGCCCCACGAGGGTCGCGGGATCGCCGGTGCCGTTGACGAAGGACATCACGCTCTGCACGTCATGCCAGGACGCCGAGGCGGTGATGGTCCGGGTCGCCGGCGTGGTCGCGGCGAGCGTCTGGCGCGCCGCCTGGGTCCTGCTGGCGACGGTCTCCCGCGCCCCGGCGGTGGCCGCGAACACCGCGAGGAAGGTGAGCAGGGCCAGCCACAGGTACGGCGCGCCCGGCCGGTACCGCCGGCTCACGCCGCCTCCGCCGCGCGGAGTTCGGCGGCCGGGTCGGGGCGCCGGAAGACGACGAGCGCGGCGGCCAGCGCGGGCAGCACGGCGGCCGCGGCCGCGAGCGGGACCGCCTGCGGCAGGTCGAACATCGTGAGCGGCGCCGGGACCGGCGTCTGCGCGGTGGGGCTGAGCGTGACCGCGGGCACCAGCAGCCGGGCGACCACCGTGCCGAGAAGCAGCCCGAGCGCGGCCGCCGGGACGGACAGCAGCAGCTTTTCCAGGAACAGCTGCGCGGCGGCGCTCCGCTGGCTGACGCCGAGCGCCGCCAGCACGGCGTTTTCGGCGCGCCGCTGCCTGACGTTCGCCGCGATCGACACCCAGAAGCCGAAGACCGCGAGCAGCGCGGCCGCCACGGTCATCGCGAGCAGCGCCTGCTGCGGTGCGGCCGACAGCGGGTCGGCGATGGTCGCGGCGGCGAGCGCGGCACTGCTTTTCGTGGTCGCACCCGGCGGCAGCGCGCGGGTCAGGGAGGCGGGGACCTGGCCGCCGGCGGTGGCCAGCCACCACTGCGTGACGGCCGCCGGCGCGCTGCCGTGGCTGACCAGGAACGCCTCGAGGGTGGACAGGTCCACCACCAGGCCGGCGCCGGCGACGGTGGGGAAGGCGCTCGCCACCGCCGCGATCTTCGCCGGCACCGCCACGCCGTTGACGGTCGCTTGCACGACGCTGCCGACGCCGGTGTCGTTGGCGCTGTCGAACGCACTGGTCGCGATGGCGGGGACGACGGCCGGACGGGTGCCCGGGGCCGAGAGCGTGAGCTGCCCGGCTACCGGGTTGGTGACGACCGGCCTCGCGCCAGGCGCTTGCGACCAGCGCCCGTACCCGGGGGTGAACGTCAGCGTCGCGCCGCCGGGCGCGCGCCGCCAGCCGGCCGCCCGGGGGCTGGCTGACGGGCCGTACATATCGTTGGTGGAGAGTTCCGAGACGAGCTCGGGCGAGCTCGCGGCCGCGGCCCAGGTGCCGGGCGCCGCCCCGGCGACGGTCAGCGCGACCGGAGCCCGCAGCGGCTTCGCGGGCAGCGTGTAGGAGAGGCTGACCTGGCTGAGTCGGAGCGGGTAGGCGGCACCGGTCCCGCCGAGCGGGGCGGTGAGCAGGTGCGGGCGGCCGTCGGCGGGCAGCGGCACCGCGGGCAGCACGAAGGCGGCGCCGGCCGCGTCGGTGACCGTGAACTGCGCGGTCACCGTCCCGAGGGGCGCGCGGCTGAGCGCGGCGGTGAAGCGAACCGATGACGGCCGCCCGCCGATAAGCAGCCCGCCGGGCGGCGACGCCGGGGTGATCGACCGGAGCAGGGCGGCCGGCGGCAGGCTCGACTGGTCGGCCCGCAGCAGGGCGACCTTGGGTGCCTGGGCGGCGTCGATGGCCACCACCTGCGCGGGCGTCGCCTCCTGGACATCCGCGACCGCCATCGCCGCCCGCACGCCGGCCGCGCCGGCGATCGAGCCGGCCGCCCCGGCCGGCACCGGGCCCGCCAGGTTCACCTGCACGTCCGCGCCGGTCACGTAGGCGGCCTGGTCGGCGGCGGACCTGGTCCAGCTCTGGTGCTGGGCGAGCGCCAGCGTGCCGGTGCCGACGGCCATCACCAGCAGCAGGGCGACACCGCCCTGGCGCAGCGGCTGGCGGCTGAACTGCCAGCCCGCGAGCGCCGGTGTCAGCCCGCGGCCGGCCGCGGCCACCCGGTCGACGGCGCGGGCGGCGGCGGGCAGCAACCGCAGCGTGAGCACCGTGCCGGCCGCCAGCGCGAGCGCGGGGGCGAGCAGGAGCACCGGATCGATGGCCGACGGGCCGCCCGCGGACGTCGAGACGGCCGAGTACCGGCGCAGTTGCCAGCACGCCAGCACCGCCAGCGCCACCAGTGCCACGTCGGCGCCCGCCGCCGTCGCACGGGAGAGCACGGCCCGCCTGCCCCGCCGGGCGCGGGTCGCGGTCCGGGGCGGCCGGAGCACCGGGTAGAGCAGCGCGCCGGCCGACGCCGCGGCGATCCCCAGCGCGGCGGCCAGCGCGTCGAGCCAGGTGCCGGGGGCCGCCAGGCTGATGCCGCCGTCCGGGGCGCCGGCCGCGGCGCCTGGGCCGTAGAGCGTGCCGCCGAGCAGCCGGGCCAGCCAGATCCCGGCGACCCCGCCGGCCAGCGCGCTGGCCAGCGCCAGCGGGATCACCTCGGCCGCGGTCAGCCCGGTCAGCTGCCACCTGGTCGCGCCGCGTGCGGTCAGCAGCGCGGTCTCGCCCTCGCGCTGGGCGGCCAGCAGCCGGGCGACCGCGAGCAGCGCCGCCACGGTGAGGACCAGGAGCTCGACCGCGCCGATCCCGAGCAGCGACCTGGCGACCGCCAGGTTGTCGCCGGCCTCGGCGAGCACGGCGGGCAGGCTGGTCGTCAGGGTGATGCCGCTGAGCAGGCTCGAGTCGCCCTCGATGGAGAGCGCGAACAGGTGGCCGGCGCCGAAGCCGGCCATGTCGGGCTGGGCGACCCAGGTCCCGGTTCCCGCGGTGAGCCGGCCGGAGAACGCGCCGGGCGGCACGACCAGCGGCCCGTAGGTGGTGTAACCGCTGCCTGAACCCGTTCCGCGGGCGGATCCGCTGCCGGGGATCGAGTCCAGCTGCCAGTACGAGGCGGCCCCGGCGGCCGGCCGCCGTTCCGCGTAGAGGCCGGTGAGAACGAACGTCGCGGGCGCGCCCGTGTTCCGGTCCTGGACGCTGAGCACGTCACCGGGTCGGAGCTTGAGCAGCGCCGCGGCGCTGGCGGGCAGGGCGGCCGGGATCGGGCCGGCCGCCGATGCGGGGACCGGCCCCGGCCACTGGCCGGCCACCAGCACGGCGTGATCCGTGACGCCGTCCAGCGAAGCGGCCTGCAGCTGGGGAGCGCTGTCCGCGGCGAGGCCGGCCGGCTGGGCGGGCAGCGCCCCGGCCACGAAGCCGAGCGGGTCGGACCAGGTGCCCCGCCAGAAGCTGAACGGCACGCCGCCGAGCCCCGCGGCGATGGATGACCGCAACGCGGCCGAGACCTGCGCCGGACTGCCGCTGCCGAACGATCCCGCCGCGGTCACCGCCGTTCCCGGCGCGACGGCCAGGTCGTGCCGCACGGCCTGCGGGAGCGCCTGCCCGGCGAACGCGGCGAACGCCGCCCCGATGGTGGCGGCCACCAGCGTGGTAAGCGCCGCCGCGGCGACCACCACCCAGTGCGCGGCCATCCGCCGTACCGCCAGCGGGCCGCGCAGACTCGTCACTCGCGTCACAATCCAAATGTTCGGTAGTGGGCCTTCCTGGGATATATCTACCAGAGGGGCGCCGTTCGGATGACTAATGCCCGTCGCCCGATGACCCCGCTTCGGTGGCGATGACCGGACGCCACGGCGCGAACGCGCTCGCGGCCCTGGGCAGGATGCCGGCCAGGCCCGGGCAGTGGCGGAGGATGACGCTGGTCATGCCGTTGTTAGCGATCCAGTCCATGCCGAACGGCGAGTAGATCTCCGGGCGGAAGTCGACGGTGAGGAACCGGTCGCTCTGCAGCCGCCGCGAGGCCACTGGAACACGGGGCTCATCGGGTTGTCCCGGGGTCCGGGGAAGGGGATGTTCCCGGCGATCCGCATCTCCGGCCCGGGCGGGTCGCCCGGCCGGTTCGACCAGGTCATGCCGGGGGGCAGCGGGACCCGGATGTCGTCCTCGCCGAGCGGGTAGCGGGCGTGGTCGACCCAGTCGTGTACCTGGAACTGAATCCACGCGGCGGCCAGCAGGTTCAGCGACCGGGCGGGCAGGAACGTGTCCCGGCGCAGCAGTTCCCGGCTGACCAGGACCGGGCTGGGCTCGTCGAACAGGTCCGGCCGCAGCACCGGCCGCAGGTTACGGCCGAACGCCGATCCCGCGGCGCCCATCCCGGGCGCCGACAGGTCGTTGCAGGTCCCGTCGGACGTCCGCGCGACCCGGACCTCCTCGCCGGGCGGGGCCGGGGGCACCGCTCTGGCCCGCGGCGGAGCCTCCCTGACCTCGCTGTCGAACAGGTTCCGGGCCCGCAGCACGTAGCGGAGGCCCTCGAGGTTGAGCAGCCCGAGGCGCACCGGGAGCCGGTACCACGGGACGACCCGGTTGACCGCCTTGAACACCGCGCGCACGGCCGCGCCGGCCACCGCGTTCCGGACGGGGGGATCGCTCTGCCACCGGTAGCCGAGCCGCTGCGCCGCGCTGGCGTCGTAGACCGCCTTGCGGGCCCGGTTCAGGTTGCCGAGCGGGCGGAACTCGTCGGTGGTGTTCCACGGGTTGAAGGTCATCTTCTCGATGACCTGGGCCTGGGCCAGGGCGCTTGCCGTGCTCAGGTCGCCGGACGGGAGGGTGAGCACGGCCACCGCCTCGGCGGGCGAGGCCCGCTCCGTCCACTCGGCGGCCGTGTTCTCGATCGGGGTCAGCTTCTCGTCGACGTAGCGCTGCACGCACAGCTCGAAGCGGATGTCGCCCGTGGCCAGCCGCCGGGCGGCCTCCGTCGAGAGGTAGTCCGGGTCGTCGTCCGGCGGAGCCGGCGCGGGCGCGGTGCCGGGCGCGGGCCGGAGCAGGTACCGCACGGCCAGGGCGGGTCCCCAGCGGACCGCGCCCCGGCTCCAGTACGTCGTGGTGGCCACGCTGTTCACCGTCTGCCGCCGGGCGGTCAGCACGTTCCGCAGCATGCGCACGGTCTCCGGCAGCCCGAACAGGCCGATCAGCCGCGGGACGCCGAGCGCCCGGGCGAGCGGGCCGCCGGCCGTCGCCTTGGCGAACTCGACGAACTCCCGGGCGTCGCGGGCATGGGAGACCGGGAAGTTGGTCATCAGCAGGTCGTGGGACTCCTCCGGCGACACCCGGACGCGCAGCGTCACCCCGCGCAGGTCCGGCGCGGTGTCGGACTGGCCGGTGCCGGCCGCGTTCGAAAAGCGGACGATCACCGGGTACGCCCGGCCCGGCTGCGCGAAGCCGTGGCGCAGGTCGCCGGGCAGGTCCAGGAACGCCAGCTCAGCCTGGCCGGTGGCCAGGGTGGACTTGACGTGGAACGCGCGGTCGACCGGGTGCGGGACGCCGCGGGCGCTGGCGGTCTTCGCGTTCTTGAGCTGGACCAGCATCATGGCGCGGGCCAGGGCGGCGAACTCGGCCCGCTCGGCCTCGGGACTGCCCCCGGCCATGGTCTCTTTCCACTGACTCTGCATGCCGCTCTCCAGGGGGGTGCCGGTGCGGCGCACCGGATGGGGACGGTGGGAAAGGGCCCGGGCAACCGGGGCGGGTCGTGGTCCCGGCACCCTCAGCGAGTCCGGGGATCATCCTCAACCGGTACCGAACGGGCCGCGGCGGTGATTTCCTCCGCCGCTTGGACGACGGCCGCTTGGACGACGGCCGCTTGGTCGGCGGCCCCGGCCGCGGCGGTCCAGGCGAGCGGGGGAGCGCAGTGGCTGACGGCGTCCAGGACGGCGGCCGCCCCGAGTTCCTGGTAGGCCTCGAACTCGGCGGCGTCGTACATCTGCTCGAGCGTGCTGTCGGCGGGGTAGCTCGGGTGACCCGCGGCGTAGGCGCGGACGTCCCACGGCGCGCCGGCCCACCAGCCGAGCTTGCAGACCCAGATGTCGCCGTGGCGCGGCAGCCCCGGTGCCTCTTGCGGCCGGGAGAACGTCCCGTGCGCCCACGGGCGGACCACTTGCCCCGGGGCCAGGCCGCGCCGCTTGGCCGGGCGCATCGTGGTCGGGTCAAGTTCGATCTCCACCCCGGCGTCGGACCGGGCCAGGGCGATGGCGCCGCCGAGGGTGGTCCAGGTGTCGGCCTTGTCGCCGGAGGCATCGAGCACGACGATGCTGGCGGCGCCGCGGCGCAGCGCCTCGACGAGGCCGAGGTTGTCGTAGTGGCCGCCGTCGGTGACGTACATCCAGGTGGCGCGGTAGCTGAGCCGCCCGGCCGCCTCTGACCAGAGCAGCCCGAGCGTGGGCTGCATCAACCGGTACCAGGCCGCCCCGGACCGCTTGCCCGTCTCCCTGAGCCGGAGCACGTGCGCCCACAGCCGGGCCTCCCGCTCGGAGTCCCGGCCCATGCGCCGGCGGGTGCCGCTTTCCCCGCGGGCGCGCTCGTCATCCTCGTCATGGACCTGGTCCTGGTCCTGGGAGCGGTTCCCGAGCAGGTGGGGGGACAGGTACCACAGCAGCAGGAGCAGCGGGTGGCGTTCCCACCGGCGGCGGGGGGCGTATTCCTGCGCGTCCCCGGCCTTCCGCGCGTCCTCGAGCAGCCGGCGCGCGTTGCGGACGACCACCGGGTGGGGCAGCCAGACGCCGAGCCGGACGTTCGTCGCGGTGAACAGGATGCGGTAGGCCTGCTGGGTCGCCGAGCCCATCAGCGGCGAGACCGCCGCGCCGCTGATGGCGGAGATGTCGAACAGGGTGGACCGGCGGTAGCCGACGAGCTTCTCGTAGTCCGACGTCAGGGCCTGCGCGCGCTCCGCCGATTCGAGGCCCTTCTCCCGGTGCAGCGCCACGTGGTCCGGGTCGAACGTGACGCAGAAGCCGCCCTGCCCGGGCGGTACCTCCCGGACCGCGTTGATGTTGGCGGTCGCGCAGACAACCAGGCCCGGCCGTCCCCGCGCGGCCACCGTGCCGTCGTCGCGCCGCAACTCGGACAGCCGGGTCGCCGCGGCCTTGGCGAACCCCTCGCGGGCAGCCGCCCGCTGGCCTGCCTCGGCGGCCTCGGCGGCCTCCCGGGTGACGGCGAAGGCATCGGCCAGCCGCCACCGGTAAGCGTCATGGAGCGACAGCCGGTTGACGTTCACGGCCACCCGGGCGGTCAGCGTCACGGCCAGGGCCACGGCCACGGGCAGCAGTTGGCGGCCGGAGAACCCCTCCCGGGCCCCGTCGCTGGTCCACAGCAAGAGGAGAACCGCGATGCTGGCCACGATCGCGGCGCTGGCCGTCCAGGGCAGCAGCCGCTGCCGGATAGAGCCGGTTACCTGTGCGAGCAGGCTCGGCGTGGCCGCGCTCTTGCTCTTGGCCGCCGATGTCGACGCGGTCCACCGGGCCAGCCCGGCCTGGGCGTACCGGGCCACCGCGATCACGGCGGCGAACACGCCCGCCGCCGCCGACCACGACCAGGTCGGCCGCGCGCCGAACCCGAGGAAGCGCGTGATCGTCCCCAGCGACCCGGTGCTGCTGGTCAGCCACGCGATCAGCAGGGGAGCGGCGATCATCGCCAGCGCCAGGCCCGCCGCGAGCGCGGCGGCCCAGCTCACCACCGTCGCCCGGTCGGTGCCGCGATCACGGCTGTCCGGGTTCAGCCGCGCCAGCAAGCCGCCCCCCCGGCGGCCGCCCGGTTCCAGCGTTCCCCACCAGAAGAGGAACGCGGCGAGCACGAGCCCGCCCGCGATGACCGGCCACAGCCACCACCCCGGTTCGGTAACCACGGCGGTCATCGCGGGCAGCTTGGCGGGGACCAGCGCGTGCTGCCCCCGCAGCAGCCAGCCCCAGGCGTGCGCCGCCGCGTAAAGCGGCGCGAGCACGATGACGAACGTCCCGGCCGCCCCCAGCAGCATCGAAAGCACGCCGACGAGGACGGTCGACCCGTTGGGCGCGATGTACCGGCTGTCGTAGCGGAGGCTGAGTTCCTCCGGGGTGCCGGGAGCGTACGCGGGTGGCTGCGTCCCGGCCCGCAGGTGATGCGCCACGAGCGCGCGCGAGGTCGCGATGTAGCTGCCGCCGGACACGCCAAGGATCCACTTGACCTTGCCGAGCAGTCCGGTCCGGTCCAGGCTCTGCAGCGCCCCGAGGCAGTAAGCGGCCGAGCGGATGCCGCCCCCCGAGCAGCAGACGGCCCAGTCACCCGCCGCGGGCGGCGGCGCCCCGGCGGCCGCGTCCTGGTCCGGGCCGGGCAGTGGCGCCCCCGCTGCCACTGCCCGGCCCGGGCCGGAGCGTGGCGCGACCGAGGGCGCGCCATTCTCCCGGTCGGCCCGGTTCACGCCGCTGGGTGCCTTGGTTGTCATGATCCGGTCCTCCCGAGTTCTGCTTGGAACGAGTGGCTTCTTGGTTCCACTATGGCCACGGACCACAGCGGTCACCAGACGTAAAGGACACAGAAAAAGGCACAGGAGAGGGCACAGGATTAGGATTGGCGATGAGGCCATGCGCGCACCGCGTAGCCAGGAGGAACTGGCCGCGGACGGGGGGCGAAGGGACTAGGACGCCGGTGGCAGAGCAGGACGGGCTAGGTTTCGGCGGACTGCTGCGACGGCTGCGCACCGATG
>DAHWEX010000360.1 GCA_027326205.1 Actinomycetota bacterium | reverse complement strand
TCCTATATTTTCTCGTTCATCATCTCGACGTCGGTTCCGATCGTCGCGGGAGCGCTCCATTTCGCGCCGCTGGAGTCCAGCCTCCTGGCCAACCAGAACACCGCGTGGCTGGGCATCGTATTCGTGGCTTCCTGGGTGGCCATCCCGGGCGCGATCATCATCTTCCTGGCCGGGCTGGTGTCCATCCCGTCCGAGGTCTACGAAGCCGCCTCGATCGACGGGGCGAGCCCGTGGCGGCAGTTCCAGAAGATGACGTTCCCGCTGCTGTTCCCGTTCTTCGTCATCAACACGATCCTGACCTTCAAGTCCTTCCTCAACGTGTACGACATAGCCGTCGGCCTGACCGGCGGCGGGCCCGGCACCGCCACGACGAGCGTGGCGATGACGATCTTCAACGGCTTCTTCAACGGCGACTACGCCTACCAGATGGCCAATGCCGTCATCTTCTTCCTGATCACGCTCTTGTTCGCGATCTTCCAGCTAGGCGTTATCCGGCGCCGAGGGGGGAGCCTGTAATGGCGGCCCAGGCAACTACCGCACCCGTCGCCGCCCCGCGGACCGGAGTTCACCGGCGGCGCCGCGTGTCGGACGGGATCCGGGTCAACTGGGGGCTGACGGTCATCCTGGCGATCGTTTCCCTGGTCGTGCTCGTACCGCTGTACTTCGCTATCGCCATGGCGCTGAAGTCGCCCGCGCAGACCGGCACGGGCACCGGCTTCAACTTCCCCTGGCCGCTGCAGTGGGGGAACTTCAGGGCGGCGTGGGACCTGACCGATACCCCGCTGGCGTTCGCGATGAGCACGCTGGTCACGGTGATCGCGGTCGTCGGGGAGATCATGGTCAGCGCGCTCGCGGCCTGGTCCATCGTGCGCAACTGGGGGCACTGGCAGTTCCGGGCGACGTTCATCTACCTCATGCTCGCCCTGTTCATCCCGTTCCCGGTCGTCGCGCTGCCGCAGGTCAAGCTGACGGCCGCGCTCGGCCTGGACAACCCGTTCGGCGTCGCGATCCTGCACATCATGTTCCAGCTGGCCTTCAACGTCCTGCTGTTCTCCGCGTACATCCGCGCTATCCCGGTTGAGCTGGAGGAAAGCGCGCGGATGGACGGCTGCACGACGTGGCAGACCTTCCGCAGGGTCGTGATGCCGCTGCTGGCGCCGATCAGCGCCACCGTCGGCATCTTCGCCTTCCTGCAGTCCTGGAACGACTTCATGATGCCGCAACTGGTCACGGCGAACCCGAAATGGCAGACCCTGCCGGTCATCCAGTACCTGTTCCAGACTCAGTTCACCACGAACTACAACGTGGCCTTCGCGTCGTACCTGATGGCCCTGCTGCCCACCCTCGTCGCGTTCCTGATAGGCCAGCGCTGGGTGGTCAGCGGCATCATGCGAGGATCGATCAAGTAGTTTACTGAGCCACTCGCGACCGAAGGTGCCAGCCTGCCCAGATGGACGGACACGCCGCTATGGAAACGTCACCGCCACCTCCCGCCGCCAGCGCCGACTGGTGGCGGCAGGCAGTGGTCTACCAGATCTACCCCCGCAGCTTCGCCGACTCCGACGGGAACGGCCTGGGTGACCTGAGGGGGATCATTTCCCGGATCCCGTACCTGGCCGCGCTGGGCGTCGACGCGGTCTGGCTCAGCCCGTTCTACCCGTCCGCCCTCGCGGACGGCGGCTACGACGTGGACGACTACCGTGACGTCGACCCGCAACTGGGCACGCTGGCCGATTTCGATGAGCTCGCCACCCGGCTGCACGCAAGCGGGATCAAGGTCATCGTCGACATCGTTCCGAACCACACCTCAAGCCGGCACGCCTGGTTCCGTGAGGCGCTGGCCGCCCTGCCGGGGTCCCGGGCGAGGGACCGGTACATCTTCCGCAACGGGCTCGGGCCGGACGGGACGCTGCCCCCGTCGGACTGGAGCTCGATGTTCGGCGGCCCCGCCTGGACTCGCGTCCTGGACGGTCAGTGGTTCCTGCACCTGTTCACCGCCGAGCAGCCCGACCTCAACTGGGAGAACCGCGAGGTCAGGGATGATTTCCTGACCACCCTGCGGTTCTGGGCCGATCGCGGGGCCGACGGGTTCCGGGTGGACGTGGCGCACGGCCTGGCCAAGGACCTGGCCGAGCCGCTGCCCGCCACCGGGGCGCTGGCCAGCTGGCCCGCCGCGCTCGGGACCCACCCGCTCTGGGACCGGGACGAAGTACACGACATCTACACCGAGTGGCGGCAGGTCTTCAACGAGTACGACCCGCCGCTGGCCGGCGTGGCCGAGGCATGGGTGCACCCCTCCCGGCGGACGCGGTACGCCAGCGCCTCCGGGCTGGGGCAGGCCTTCAACTTCGACCTGCTCGAGGCCAACTGGACGGCGAGTGACTTCCGGCGGGTGATAACCGACAACCTCGCCGACGCGCAGCGCCACGGCGCGTCGACCACATGGGTGCTGTCCAACCACGACGTGGTCCGGCATGCCACCCGGTACGGACTGCCCGCCGATGACCATCTCAGCAGCACCGCGAACGCCAAGGCCTGGCTGCTCAGCAACGGAACCTCACCCGAGCTCGACCGCGGGCTCGGCCTGCGGCGCGCCCGCGCGGCCACCTTGCTGATGCTGGCGCTTCCCGGGTCGGCCTACCTGTACCAGGGGGAGGAACTCGGCCTGCACGAGGTCGCGGACATTCCCGCCGGGCGCATCCAGGATCCCGCCTTCTTCCGGTCCGGCGGTGCGGAGAAAGGCCGCGACGGGTGCCGCGTCCCGCTGCCCTGGACGGCCGACGGCCCATCCTTCGGGTTCGGCGCCGGCGCCCCGCACCTGCCGCAGCCCGCCTGGTTCGGCGCGAGCAGCGTCCAGGCGCAGGAGCATGACCCGGCGTCCACGCTGACCCTGTACCGCCAGGCGCTCGCCTGGCGCCGCCGGCTCCGGGCCGCGGAGAGCCTGGAGTGGGTGCCGGGCAGCAGCGAGCAGGTGCTGCGTTTCACCCGCCCCGGCGGCTGGCAGTCGGTGACCAACTTCGGACCGGAACCCGTTCCGCTGCCCCCGGGAACCGTGGCCGTCGCCAGCGCCCGGCTCGCCGGCGGCCTGCTGCCTGCCGACGCGACCGCCTGGATCACCGGCGGCTAGCCGCCGGCGACTAGCCCGCCCGGGGGAGCTGCCGGGCGGGCTCGGCCGGAGGACCATCCCGTCCGCCCGCCGCACCTGCCGCCGCTGCTGGCCTGAACGGGGCATGACCGTCCCGCCGGCGAACAGGCCGCGCCGCGTCAGCCCCTGGCCAGGTCACGGCTGATGACCAGGCGCTGGATCTGGTTGGTGCCCTCGAAGATCTGCATGACCTTGGTCTCGCGCATGTACCGCTCGACCGGGAAGTCCTTGGTGTAGCCGGCCCCGCCGAGGACCTGGACCGCGTCGGTGGTCACCCTCATCGCGTTGTCGGTGGCGGTCAGCTTGGCGACCGACGCCTGGCGGGAGAACGGGCGGCCCGCGTCCCGCAGCCGCGCCGCGAACAGGTACGTCGCCCGGGCGGACTCCACCGCGGCGGCCATGTCGGCCAGCAGGAACGCCAGCCCCTGGTGCTCGATCACCGGCCTGCCGAACGACTCGCGCTCCCTGGCGTACGCCACCGCGGCGTCCAGGGCCGCCTGGGCGACGCCGGTGGCGACCGCGGCGATGCCGAGGCGGCCGGAGTCGAGCCCGGCCAGCGCGATCGGCAGGCCCTGCCCCTCGGCGCCGAGCCGGCGTTCCGCCGGGACGCGCACGCTGTCGAACACCATCGTCGCGGTCACCGAGCTCATCAGGCCCATCTTGTCCTCCGGCGCGTCCGCCGTCAGGCCCGGGGAATCGGCGGGGACGAGGAAGCAGGAGATGCCCCGCCCCCCGTCGTCGCTGGTGCGGGCCATGACCTTGTAGAAGTCCGCCGCCCCGCCGTGGGTGGTCCAGGCCTTCGCCCCGGTGATCACGTACTCGCCGCCGTCGCGGACCGCCCGGGTGCGCATCGCCGCCGGGTCCGAGCCCGCGTGCGCCTCGGACAGGCAGTAGGCGCCGAGCAGTTCCCCGCCGAGCATGTCCGGCAGCCAGCGCTCTTTCTGCTCCGCGGTCCCGGCGTGGAACAGCCCGAAGCAGCTCAGCGCGTGCACGCTGGTGCCCACCCCGACCGCCGCCCAGGCCGAGGCGATCTCTTCGAGCACCTGGAGGTACACCTCGTACGGCTGCCCGCCGCCGCCGTACTCCTCCGGGTAGGGCAGGCTCAGCAACCCGGCCCGCCCCAGCGTGGCGAACGTCTCCCGGGGGAACGCGTGCGAGCGCTCGGCCGCGGCGACGTGCGGGCGCAACTCCTTGTCCGCGATGCTGCGCGTCAGCTCGATCAGGTCCGCCGACTCCTGCGTCGGCATCAGTCGCACCGCTGGCACGGTTCCTCCTGCTCGTGGCTGCTTGCGAATGAACCGGGTAGCAAGAAGCGTACTTTCTGATCCGGCCGGCGATGGTTGCGCGGCCGCGCCTGTCACACAATAGGGGACATGTCGTCCTCGCCCGTGCAGCAGCCGCAGCAGCCGCAGCAGTCACCGCAGCCGCAGGTTGCGGTGCTAGACGGCGTCCTGGAGCGCGTGACGTTCTGCAATCCCGAGACGGGTTACACGATCGCGCGCATCGCCCCGGACCGCGGCACCGGGCGCGGCCCGGTCAGCGCCGGCACCGAGCTGGTCACCGCGGTCGGCCCGCTGCTCGGCGCGCAGGTGGGGGAGTCGCTGCGGCTGCGCGGCCGGTGGAGCTCGCACGTGAAGTACGGCCGCCAGTTCGAGGTCTTCTCCTACACGACGGTGCTGCCGGCGACCGAGCAGGGCATCCGCAGGTACCTGGGGTCCGGCCTGATCAAGGGCATCGGCCCGGTCATGGCCGAGCGGATGGTCGGCCACTTCGGCACCGACATCATGCACATCATCGACGAGGAGCCCGGCCGCCTCATCGAGGTTCCCGGCCTCGGCCCGAAGCGCAGCGCGCGGATCAGGGACGCGTGGGCCGAG
>DAHWEX010000537.1 GCA_027326205.1 Actinomycetota bacterium | reverse complement strand
GCCAGGCGCCGGCGGCCGGCCCGCTACCCCGCGGCCCGGCGCCGGGCCGGGCTGGGGAGCGGCGACCCACCTTGACGACAGCCAGGCGAGCGAAGACCCGACCGCGGTGTCGTGCCCGTCCGCCAGCTTCTGCATGGCGGTGCTCGGATCAGGCTACGCGGCTGAGTACGACGGGATCCGGTGGAGCAAGCCCGTCAGGCTGTCGTCAGCCGGCGAGCCGGATTCCGTGTCCTGCCCGACCGCCCGCTTCTGCCTGGCGGTAGACGCGCGCGACTCCTCGGCCTTCGTGTTCAACGGGAGCAGGTGGAGTGCCGCTCCGGGCCTTAACGACCCCGGCCCGGACGCCCAGGCGGGCATGGCATCGGTCTCGTGCCCGTCGCCGGGCCGCTGCACCGCCGTCGACAACGGCGCCAGCGCGTTCACGTTCAACGGGACCGCCTGGGGCCCCGCCACGGTCATCGATCCCGGCAGCGAACTGAGCACGGTGTCCTGCCCGAGCGCGCGCTTCTGCGCCGCCGTCGACTACGGCCCGAACGCGGTCACCTTCAACGGCACCTCCTGGGGTAAGCCGTCCGCCATCGACCCGGGCGGCTACCTGCAGGCGGTGTCGTGCGCGTCGGCCGGCTTCTGCGTTGCCGTCGACCGCAAGGGGGACGCGCTCACGTTCAACGGCCGCACCTGGAGCGCGCCCGTCAACGCCGATCCCAATGGCCTCACGATGGGGGAGGGCGGGATCTCCTGGCCGATGGTGTCCTGCCCGACCAGCCGTTTCTGCGCCCTCGTCGACGGCGCCAGCGGAAACGTGGTCACCTTCGACGGCCGGACCTGGAGCGCGCCGGTCACCGTTGACGCCAAGGCCGCGAACTCGGTCAGCGGCCCGGTCCTCATCTTCCTCATGTCGGCGTCCTGCCGGTCCGCCGCGTTCTGCGTGCTCGGCGACTCCGTCGGCGAAGCGTTCGTCCGCAGCCAGTAGGGAGCACGCCCGGCACATCGGGCACGCCGACATCCGCCGGGAGCAGATCGACGGCGCGACCGGCGACTAACCCGGTCAGGCTTCCCGGGGCACCGGACCCGCCGTGCGCGTCAGCGGTTGCGGCGCCAGATCACCGACTCCCACGGCTCGAGCAGCAGGTCCGGCGGTTGCCGGAGCCGGGGCCTGCCGGGGTGGCTGGTCAGTACGATCTCTGCGTCGTTCCAGCCGGCGTCCAGCGGCAGGACGACAGCGGCCGCTTCCGCGGAGAAGTTGGCCGCGACGAGCAACTCGGCGCCGCGGCCGCGGCGCACGAAGGCCCAGATGACCGGGTGCTCGGCCAGCAGCAGTTCGAACTCGCCGTCGGTTACC
Source organism: Actinomycetota bacterium (assembly GCA_027326205.1). Classification (GTDB taxonomy): domain Bacteria; phylum Actinomycetota; class Actinomycetes; order Streptosporangiales; family Streptosporangiaceae; genus Trebonia. The sequence continues at coordinate 569 of DAHWEX010000537.1, read as the reverse complement.
ACCGGGTCGGCGTGCCGGAGGGCGATGAGCTGCCGGTAGTGCTCGAACACCGATCCAGCGCGGCCGACCTGCGCGGCCGCGTTGACCGCGACGTGATCGGGGTTGACGGCGATCCACGGGGTGCCGCTGGTGAACCCGGCCGCGGGAGAGGCGTCCCACTGGACCGGGGTCCGGCCCTGGTCCCGGCCCATCCGGCCCATGGCCAGCAGGAGGGCCGCCAGGTCGGTGTCGCCGCGCCCGGCTGCCTCGGCGTGGAACCTGAGCGCCTGGATGTCCCGGAAGTCGGTGATGGAGCGGAAAGGCGCGTTGGCCATCCCGAGCTCGTCGCCCTGGTACACGTACGGCGTGCCCTGGTGCAGGTGCAACACGGTAGCCAGGGCCTTAGCTGAGGCCACCCGGTGCTCGCCGTCGTCGCCGAACCGCGACAGCGAGCGCGGCTGGTCGTGGTTACCGAAGTACAGCGAGTTCCAGCCCTGCCCGGCCAGGCCGGCCTGCCAGGCCGCCATCGACCGCTTGAGGTCGGGCAACCGCAGCGGGCGCAGGTCGAACTTGTGCGCGCCCTGGTCCAG
>DAHWEX010000535.1 GCA_027326205.1 Actinomycetota bacterium | reverse complement strand
GGCCAGGCGACGTGCTGCGCCTGCGCCTCGACATCACCCCGCGCTGGACCTACCCGGACCCGCGGGCCGACGCGCTGCGCGGCTGCGCGGCGATCGAGCGCGGCCCGCTCGTCTACTGCCTGGAACAGGCCGACCAGCCCGTCCGGCTCGACGAACTCGAGGTCTTCCCCGGCACGCCGCTGGCCGAGCGGCCCGCCGCCCTCCCCGGCATCGGGGAGACCGTCACGGTCACCGCGTACGGCCGCCACCGCGTCCCGGACCCGGCGACGGCCGGCTGGTCGTCACACCGGGCCCCGGCGCCCGCGCCCGCCCCCGGCACCGCCCCGTCCTCCGTCGCTTCGTCGTCATCGTCCTCGGCCGCCGTCGCTTCGTCGTCGTCCGCCGGCTCGTCGTCATCGTCCTGCTACTCCGTCGCCTCGTCGTCGTCCGCCGCCCCGCCGGCACCGCGGGACGGCCTTGTCACGCTGACCGCGATCCCGTACTTCCAGTGGGACAACCGGGGCCCCGGTGCGATGCGCGTCTGGATCCCCGTCGTCCAGGCCAACGCGGCGTAGCCTGCCCGCAGCGCGGCCCGACCGTCCCGCGAACATCGAAGGAGACCCCCGTGTCCCAGATCGCCATCACCCCGGCCAGGACCCTCGGCACGATCGACCCGAAGCTGTTCGGCGGCTTCGTCGAGCACCTCGGCCGGTGCGTCTACGGCGGGCTGTACGACGAGGGCTCCCCGCGCAGCGACGAGCGCGGCTTCCGCACGGACGTCCTCGCGCTGCTCCGCGACCTGCGCCTCGGCGTGCTGCGCTGGCCGGGCGGCAACTTCGTCAGCAACTACCACTGGACCGACGGCATCGGCCCGAAGGACGAGCGTCCCCGCCGCCCCGACCTCGCCTGGGGCGGCGAGGAACCGAATACGTTCGGCACCGACGAGTTCCTCGCCTACTGCGCGGAACTGGGCACCAGCCCGTACATCTGCCTGAACATGGGCACCGGGACGCTGGCCGTGGCGCTGGCCTGGGTCGAGTACTGCAACGACGCGCGGAACACCGAATGGGCGGCCAGGCGCCGCGCCAACGGCCGGGACGAGCCGTACGGGGTCAGGTACTGGGCCCTCGGCAACGAGATGTACGGCCCGTGGCAGGTCGGCATGATGACGGCCGACGAGTACGTGCGCGAGGCCACCCGCTGGGCCCGGGCCATCCGGATGCTCGACCCCGGGGCGAAGCTGGTCGGCTGCGGCGAGACCGGCCTGACCGACTGGGACGCGGTGGTGACCGACGGGCTGGCCGGCCTGGTCGACTACCACTCGATCCACATCTACACCGGCAGCGACGACTACTGGACGAACGTCCTGCAGCCGCACCAGGCCGAGCGCGCGATCGCGGCGACCGCCGCGCTGATCGACCGCGCCGCCTACCTCAAGGGTACTGTCGCCAAGCCCGCGATCGCCTACGACGAATGGAACGTCTGGTACCGCAGCATGCCGGAAGACACCGGCCGGGGCGACCTCGCCGAGCGGTACACCTTCGACGACGCCATCGCGGTGGCGACGTACCTGAACATCTTCGTCAGGCACTGCGACCGGGTCAAGATGGCGAACCTCGCGCAACTGGTCAACGCGATCGCCCCGGTCGTCACCACGGACACCGCCGCCGGCGTCCAGCCGATCTACTACCCGTTCCTGCTGCACGCCCGGGCCGCCCTCGACGAGGCGGCCGACGTCCGCGTCGACGGGCCCCGCGTCAGCCCCGACCTGCCGGCCGGCGCGAGCCGCTGGCCGCACCGGATCGCCGACCTCGGACCGTTCTCCCTCGTCGATGCCGCCGCCAGCGTCAGCGCCGACCGCCGCAGCCTCGCGGTGACGCTGGTCAACCGGGCACCGGACGCGGCGGACGACGCCAGCCTGGTGCTGCGCGACTTCGCGTTCCGCGGCCCGGCGACGGTCACTACGCTGACCGACGGCCACCCCGCCGGCGCCCATGGCGACCAGCCGCCCCTCGCCGCAGGGCTGGCGGGCCTCCCGCCGCTGCCCGGCCTGCCCGGCCTGGCCGGCGCGCACCTGGCCGAGACCGTCGTCCCGGCCGGCGGCCGCACCCTTGCCCTCACCCTGCCGCCGCGCTCCTTCACCGTCGTCGAGGTGCCGGTCACCGCCTCGCCCTGACCGGCTGGCGCACCTGCGGGCCTGTGCCCCCCGGGAGGCAGGCCCTTCCCGAGAAAAGAAACAAAGGAGTTCTCCCCGATGAACGCAGCTGGGACAAGAACAGGAAGAAGACGATCGGCGTTCGCTCTGTCCGGGATCGCCGCCCTCGCCGCCGTCACCGGCCTCGCCGCCTGCACCAGCGGAAGCGGCGCCAGTTCGTCCGCCCCGGCGGCAGCCGGCTCGCCGGGCGCGTCCGCGTCCGCGAGCCCGAGTGCGTCGGTGACCGTCGAGGCGGGCGCGAACTGCTCGGGCAGCAGCGCCGTGAAGATCACGTTCTGGGCGTGGGTGCCGGGCCTCGGCCGTGCGGTCACCGCGTTCAACCAGACGCACCCCGGCATCTGCGTCACCCAGGAGGACGTCGGCGCCGGCGATCCCGAGTACGTCGCGATCACCAACGCGCTCAAGGCCGGCTCGGGCGCGCCCGACGTGGCCGAGGTCGAGTACGACGAGCTGCCGTCGTTCATCATCACCAAGAGCGTCGACAACCTGGTGCCCTACGGCGCGAACGCCTACAAGAGCGACTTCGTGCCGTGGGCCTGGTCGGAGGTCAGCCAGGGCCCGGCCGTCTACGCGATCCCCGGCGACGCCGGCCCGATGGCCTTCTACTACAACTCCGCCCTGCTCGCGAAGTACCACATCACCCCGCCGGCCACCTGGGCCCAGTTCGCCGCCGACGCGGCGACCTTGCACTCCGACGACCCGTCCGCGTACCTGACGAACTTCGCCGCCGTCGACCTGCAGTGGATCATGTCGCTGATGGCGCAGGACAACGCCTGGCCGTTCACCTACACCGGCGGCAGCACCGTCACGATCAACTGGACGGGCGCGAAGCAGATGGCGTTCGCCCAGTACTGGCAGAACATGCTGTCCGCGCACGAGCTCAACTCCACCACCGACGTGTCGTCGGCGGCCTTCGCCGACATGGACAAGGGCATCGACGCGAGCTGGCTGTCGTCGGCGTGGGGCCCGTCCTACTTCCTGCCGGACGCGAAGTCGTCGCTCGGCGACTGGCGCGCCACGGCCCTTCCGCAGTGGACCGCCGGCGGAGATGTCGCGGCGAACTGGGGCGGCTCCGCCTACCCGGTGTTCGCCAAGTCGCAGCACCCGCAGCAGGCGGCGGAGTTCGCCGAGTGGCTGAACGCGACCACCGCCTCGTGGAACATCACGAAGACCGCGCCGTCGCTGCTCTTCCCGACCTACGTCCCGCTGCTCAACGACCCCGCCTACAAGGACCTGAACAACCCGCTGTCCGGCACGTCCGACCCGAACGTGGCGTTCACCGGGGCCGCCTCCAACATCAGCGCCGATGAGTGGCCGCCGTTCATGACCGAGGCGCTCAACGAGGCGTCCACCGTGTTCGCCGGCGTGTCCAACGGCACGCAGACGCTGCAGAAGGCGTTCACCAGCTTCCAGAGTGTCCTCGTGAGCTACGCGAAGGCACAGGGCTTCACGGTCAACACCTGACGACAGGCGCACTCTCCCATGCGATCGTCCTGGCTGCACCGCAGGGACCGGCGCGGCGTCTGGTTCGTCGCGCCGTTCCTGCTCGGTTTCCTGCTCTTCATGGTCGTGCCGCTCGGCTACGCGGTCTACACGAGCCTCTACACCTACAAGATCATCGGCGGCACCAGCTTCACCGGCGCGTCCAACTACACCCAGACCCTGGAGTCGTGGACGTTCTGGTCCGGGGTGGTCCGGGTGGTCGTCTTCGGCGCGATCCAGATCCCGGTGATGCTGGCGATCGCGTTCTTCTTCGCCTGCGTCTTCGACCTCGGGGTGGCGAAGTACGGCACGTTCTTCCGCACGGTCTTCTTCATCCCGTTCGCCGTGCCGGCCGTGGTCGGCGCGGTGATGTGGTCGTTCCTGCTCGAGCCCCAGTTCGGGCCGTTCACCCGGCTCGCGAACGCGCTCGGCTTCGCGAACACCGACTTCTTCGGCCCGACCCTGCTGCTCCCGGTCATCATCGTGATCGTGATCTGGGAGTGGACCGGCTACAACATGATGATCCTCTACACCGCGCTCAAGTCGGTGCCCCGCGACATGGTCGAGGCCGCGATCATCGACGGCGCCCCGCTGTGGCGGATCATCCTGCGGATCAAGCTGCCCATGGTCCGCCCGGCCATCGTCATGCTGATCTTCCTCAACACGGTCGGCGCCCTCCAACTGTTCACCGAGCCGCAGATCCTGGAGTCCTTCCAGCAGGGCGCGGTCTCGCTCAACTACACGCCGTCCTACTACATCTGGAACACGGCGATCGCGGCCGACCAGACCAACCTCGCCGCCGCCATGGCGGTGATCCTCGCCGTGATCATCGTCGGAGTCTCGGCGGTCTCGCTGCTCGCCCGCGGCGGCGGTTCACGGCGCGCGACGGCAAAAGGCGCCAGCTTATCGCGCGCCGTGAACCGCGATTTCTCCCGGGGGGGACGACCCCCCGTACCCCGATGCGGGCCTGCGGCCCGCGCAACCAGGAAGGCGGACCCGATGGCAAGGACCGACGTCGCATCGGGCCCGCGACCCCGGTCCTGCCCCCCGGCGATTCCCGTGCACACGAGGAGAAGAGAACTCGCATGACACTCACCACGGCGCCCGCGCCTGCGCGGACCGCCGCGCCGCCGGAGTCCCGCCGCGAGCGCCGGCGGCGGGAGCGGCTGGCCGCGCGCGACGCCGAGATCCCGGTCAAGCTGTACGGGCTGCGCCGCGGCACCGTCGGGCTGCTGACCGCGCTCGCGTTCCTGTTCGCGCTCTTCACGCTCATCCCGATCGCCTGGATCGTCATCAACTCGACGAAGACCCAGGCGAACATCTTCGAGTCGTTCGGCTTCTGGTTCGCCCGGCCGTTTCAGTTCTTCCACACCTTCGGGCTGCTCTTCCAGAACGTCGACGGCTACGGCACGTTCATCCAGTGGTTCGGCAACACCGCCCTGTACGCGGCGCTCGGCGGGGGCGGCGCCACCGCGCTGTCCGCGCTCGCCGGCTACGGCCTCGCCCGCTTCCGGTTCCGCGGCGCCCGCTTCGCGTTCTACCTGATCATCGCCTCGCTGCTGATCCCGATCACCGCGCTGGCGATCCCGCTCTACCTCACCTACGCCAAGGCGCACCTGATCAACTCGCTGTGGGGCATGGTCCTGCCGAGCATGGTCTCCCCGATCGGCGTCTACCTGATGCGGACCTACGCCGACCTGTCGGTGCCGCGCGACCTGATCGATGCGGCACGGATCGACGGCGCGGGGGAGACCCGGATCTTCCTCCGCGTCGCCCTCCCGCTGATGGTGCCCGGGCTGCTGACCGTGCTGCTGATCAACGTCGTCACGGTCTGGAACAACTACTTCCTGCCGCTGCTCATCTTCAACGTCAACACCAAGTACCCGCTCACCGTCGGCCTGGGCCTGTGGTCGGGCCGCCTGGCCAACAGCGGCGACGCTAACCTCTACCCGATGCTCGTCATGGGCGGCCTGGTCACGATCATCCCGCTCATCGCCCTGTTCCTCATCCTGCAGCGCTACTGGCGCGGCGGCATCCTGCTGGGCAGCATCGCCAACTAACCAGGCCCGCCGCGCGCGCGGGGCCTGACCCGAAGCGCTTCACCGTTCCGCCGCCGGCCGGGTGGACCGGGACCGGCCGGCGATCGCCCGCCCAGCGGCCCGGTGCGGCCTGCCGGAGAGCACGCTGCGCCGTTCCGCTTTTCCCTAGAGCCGTTCCGCTTTTCCCTAGAATGGTGCCGTCCACCCGAGAACGGAAGGCGGCCTCATGCCACAGGAACTGACAACCGACCCGGTTCCCGAACACGAGCGGCCGGCCGGCATCGACGTCACCGTCGCCCACAACGCGCGCGTGTGGAACTACTGGCTGGGTGGCAAGGACAACTTCGACGTCGACCGGGCGGCGGGGGACCAGGTAAAGGCACTGCACCCGGGCATCGTGCAGGTCGCCCTGGCCGACCGGGCCTTCCTCGGCCGCGTGGTCCGCTTCCTGGCCGGCGAGGCCGGCATCCGGCAGTTCCTCGACATCGGGACCGGCCTGCCGACGGCCGAGAACACGCACCAGGTCGCCGAGTCCGTCCTCCCCGCGGTCAGGGTCGTCTACGTCGACAACGATCCCATCGTCTTGGCGCACGCCCGGGCGCTGCTCACCGCCGCGCCGCCGGCGGTCACCAGCTACATCGACGCCGACGTGCACGACCCGGACGCGATCCTCCAGGCCGCGGCGCAGACCATCGACTTCGGCAAGCCGGTCGCGATCATGATGCTGGGCATCCTCAACTTCGTCCTGGACAACGCGGAGGCGCAGCGGATCGTCAGCCGGCTGACGGACGCCGCCCGGCCCGGCAGCTACCTGGCGCTGTCGCACCCCACCATGGAACTCGGCGGCGAGGGCAACGCCGAGGCCATGCGGTTCTGGAACGAGCACGCCAGGCCGCCGATCCGGGCCCGCAGTGCCGAGGAGATCGAGCGGCTCCTGGCCGGCCTCGACCTCGTCGACCCCGGCCTGGTTTCCTGCGCCCTGTGGCGCCCGGACAGGCCCGCCACCGCCATCCCGCACTACGGCGTCGTCGCCGTCAAGCCGGGCCGCCCCTCCGCCTGACCCGTCCCGTCCCGCCGGGAAGCCGGGTGCTCGCCGGCCCCCAGGCCGTGTCCCCATCTGGCTGCGCGGTTGCCCGCCCGGCAGCGGAACGCGGTCCCTACCAGCTGCCGTGGTGCTCGGGGACCAGTCGCACCAGCGGGAGCATGAGCACCAGGATGGCCGCGAATACCAGGAACACGTGCGCCTGCTCGATGCCCGGGCGCGCCGACCGCGCGATGACCGCCGTCGTCACCGACACCGCGGTGATCGCCCCGGACTGCCGGAACATGCCGCGCAGCCCCGCGATGGCGGCCACCTGGTCCGGCGCCAGTTGCAGGCTCGCGTTGTTGGCGGCCGGCACCGACAGCCCCATCCCGAGCCCGGTGACGGCGGCCCCGATGGCGAGCCACGCGTAGGGGGTGACCGGCGCGGACAGCGCCATCACGAGCAGGCCGAGGGCCAGCACGGTGAACCCGGCCACCATCGGCCACCGGTAGCCGGTCCGCCGCAGCGCCATGGCCGCCATCCCGGCGACCGCGATCATGCCGACCGCCCGCGCGGTGAGCAGCGTCCCCGAGGCGAGGGCCGACACCCCGTACCGGTCCGAGGCGTAGAGCGGGACGAGCGCGGCGAACCCGAGCGCCGCCGCCCCGTACAGGTAGTTGATCAGGTTCATCACCCCGAACCCGCGCCCGCGCAGCAGCCGGTACGGCACGAACGGCGCCGGGTAGACCCGCGAGTGCCGCACGAACAGGGCCGCGAGGGCGGCGGCGGCCGCCAGGGCGCCGAGGAACACCGGGCTGTAGAGCGGCACCGAACCGCTGCCCAGGTAGGTGATGCCGAACATGCCCGCGAAGATCAGCCCGGCCAGCAGGAAGATCCCGCGCAGGTCGATCCGCTGCGACGGCCGGGTGGCGGAGGCCGGGATGAACCGCGCGGTCAGCGCGAGCAGCGCGAGGCCGATCGGCACGTTCACCAGGAAGATCCCCCGCCAGGACCAGTAGCTGACGAAGATCCCGCCGAGTACCGGGCCGACGATGCCGCCGATCGGGAAGATGGACGTGAACATGCCCACGGCCCGGTCCCGCTGGTCGCCGAAGTGATCGGACACGATCCCGGTGGCCGACGGCATGAAAGCCCCGCCGCCGAGGGCCTGGATGAACCGCGCGACCAGCAGGAACACGATATTCGGTGCGAGCCCGCAGCACAGCGAGGAGATGGTGAAGACCGCCGCGGAGACCATGAAGACCTTCTTGCGGCCGTACATGTCGCTGATCTTGCCGGCCATCGGCATGGCGATGACCTGGCCGAGCGCGTAGATCGAGATCGTCCAGCCGCTCCAGTTGATGGCGGCGTGCAGTTCCCTCTCGATCGCGGGAAGCGCGGTCGCCACAATGGTCTGGTCGACGGAGGCCATGAACAGCCCGATGGAGACGATCGCGAAGATCAGCTTGCGCCGGTCCTTGGCGGGCTCCCCGGCCGGTTCCGAAGACGGTTCGGAAGACGGTTCCGGGGCTCCCGGCTGGCTGGCCCTGGCGATTCCTCCCGCGACGCTCACGGGTACTAATGTTATTTGCTTGCTAGCAAGCATTCAAGTTGATCTCGGAGAGCGTGATATGGACACCGAACTCGTGGCGCGGCTCCGCGCGGTCATCCCCAGGCTGGCCCGCGTGCTCAACGACACGTCCACGGGGGAGGACCTCACCCCGACGCAGTACTCCGTCCTCGCCCTGGTCCACATTCGCGGCCCCCTGGGGCTGACCGAGTTGACCGAACTCGAGGGCCTCAACCCCACCATGCTGTCCCGGGTGGTCAAGAACCTCGACGAGCGCGGCCTCATCCGCCGCATGCAGGACCCCGGCGACCTGCGCGCGGCCCGGGTCGCGGTCACGCCGCAGGGCGCGGCGGTGCACGAGCGGGTCCGCGCCCAGCGCACCGAGGTCCTCTCCGCCTGCCTCCAGGGCCTCCCGCCGGACACGACGGCCGCGCTGCTGAAGGCCGTGCCCGACCTGGAGTCCCTGGCCGAGGCGCTCAAGCCGCTCGCCAAGCCGGCCAAGAGCTGACCGCCGCCGCAGGTCAAGGCCTAAGGTCAGCCCGAACGGTGCCATGTTTCACCAGGTCCGCCCCGCTCAGGCATTGGGGGCGGCCGGCGCCTTCAGGTAGGGGTCGAACACGACGTACGGCCGGACGTCGTGCTCCTGCGTCCAGCGCTGGACGCGCTTGCGCGTGATCGTGCGCAGCTCCACCAGCCGGTAGAACGCGGCGAGGTTGTCGCCGATGTTCCGGGCGCTCCCGCCGAGCTTCGGGTACCAGTCGGCGGCGGTGAACAGCCCGTCGGGCCCGGCGAGGACGTCATGCCTGTTGCGGGCCCAGCGCTGGACCGTCGGCTCCTTGAGTAGCCCGGAGGCCTCGGCGATGTCCT
>DAHWEX010000358.1 GCA_027326205.1 Actinomycetota bacterium | reverse complement strand
CCGTCGAGCACCCGCAGCCCGCCGTAGCACAGCACCACGCCGGTGATGACGTTCCCGATCATCGCGATCCCCGGGGCGAAGACCGCGTTGAGCTGCGTGGACCGCCGCTGGGCGCGGGCGTAGTCGTCGGCGAGCCCGTCGAAGATCTCCGCGTTCCGCTGCTCGCGCCGGAACGCCTGCACGGCCCGCAGGCCGCCGAACGTCTCCACGAAGTGGACGATGACCAGCGCGTTGGCCTCCCGCAGCCGCCGGTAGGCGACGGCCGACCGCTGCCGGAACCAGGCCGACAGGCAGATCAGCGGGATGAACCCGGACAGCACCACCAGGCCGAGCGGCCAGTCGAGCAGCAGCATCCCGGTGCCGACCAGGACGCAGGAGAGCACCGCGGTGATCAGCCCGTCCAGGCCCTCGTCGAACAGTTCCGAGATCGCGTCGACGTCGGAGGTCTGCCGCGAGATCACCCGGCCCGAGGTGTAGGACTCGTGGAACGACACCGGCAGCCGCAGCAGGTGCGCGAACAGCCTGCGGCGCAGTTCGAGCACCACCGCCTGGCCGAAGCGCCCGGTCAGGGTCACGAACGTCCGGGTGGCCGCCGCCTGCACGACGACGGTCGCGGCGAAGATCGCGGCGACCGTCAGCAGCGGGGCGGCGTTCCCCGACGCGACCAGCGGCGGGATGCCGCTGTCGATCGCGATGCCGATGAGCCACGGGCCGGCCAGCGCGGCGAGCGACGCGGTGACGATCGCGGCGGCGGTGATCGCGACCGTCCGGCGGTGCGGGCGCAGCAACTGGCCGAGCAGTCGCCTGCTCCGCGCGCGCAGCAGCGCCTCGAGCGGCGCGGACACCTCGTCGAGGGTCTCGGTCGCGACGCCCCGCCAGGACGCTGTTCCCTGTTGCGCCGGCTGCCTGCGCCGCGCGCCGCGCCCGGCCTCGCCGGGCGAGGCCGGGGCGGTCCCCGTATCCGCTGTCACCGCAGTGTCTCCTCGTGCTCCATCGTCATCAGGTTCGCGTAGGCGGGCTCGGCCGCCAGCAGTTCGCGGTGGCTGCCGACGGCGGTGATCCTCCCGCCGTGCAGCAGCGCGACCCGGTCGGCGAGCGCCACCGTGGACGGCCGGTGCGCCACGACGAGCGCGGTCACCCCCGTCAGGATCTGGTGCAGCGCGGTGGTCACCCGCTCCTCGGTCTGCACGTCGAGCGCGGACAGCGGGTCGTCGAGGATCAGCACCTCGGGCCGGCACAAGATGGCGCGGGCGAGCGCGACGCGCTGCCGCTGCCCGCCGGACAGCGCCATGCCCTGCTCGCCGATCCGCGTGTCGAGCCCCCACGGCAGGTCGTAGGCGAACCGGGCCTGCGCCGCGGTCAGCGCCGCCTCGATCTCCTCCTCCGACGCGCCGGCCGCGCCGAAGGTCACGTTCTCCCGCACGCTCGCGGAGAACAGGGTCGCCTCCTCGAACGCGCACCCCACCGCCGCGCGCAGCCGGGGGAGCGGGATGTCCCGCACGTCCGTCCCGCCGAGCAGCACCCGCCCCGAGGTCGGGTCCGCCAGCCGGGGCACCAGGTGCAGCAGCGTGGTCTTCCCCGCCCCGGTCGCCCCGGTGAGCACGAGCGTCTCCCCGCGCGCCACGCCGAGGGTGATGTCCCGCAGCACCGCTCCCTGGCCGCCGGGGTAAGAGAAGGACACATGATCGAACCGAACGTGTCCGTGCTCCGCGTCGCCGGCCGCGGTTTCCCGGCTGGCGGCCTGACGGGAGAGCGGAGGACGTGACGGGAGGGGCGCAGGTGGCGGCCCGTTCGGTATGCCCTTCTTGACCTCCGCCGGCGACCGAGGGCTCGGTGCCGGCCAAGGGTTCGGTGCCGGCCAAGGGTTCGGTGCCGATCGAGGGTTCGGTGTCGAAGATCTCCAGCACCCGCTGGGCGGCGGTGGCGGCCTCCTCGCCGGAGGCGAGGATGTAACCGAGCGCCTCGACCGGCCAGACGAGCTGCAGCGCGAGGGTGACGAAGGCGACGAGGCCGCCGATGGTCAGCGCGTGGCGGCTGACCGCGACGGCGCCGAGCACCACCGCGAGGACGATCACGGCGTTGGGCACCAGGTCGAGCGTGGCCCAGAAGCCGCCGAGCAGCCGGGTCATGGAGACCCGCGTCGCGCCGAGCTCGGCGCCCTGGGCGTAGTGCGCCGCCGCCGCCTCGGGACCGCGGCCGAGGGCCTTGACGATCCGGACGCCGGCCGCGGCCTCCTCCACCAGCGTGGTGAGGTCGCCGTCCTGGTCCTGGGCCCGCCGGGCGAGCACCTTGTAGCGGCGCTCGAACCGGGTGCAGAAGACCAGGACCGGCAGGAGCATCGCGCCGGTGATCAGGCCGAGCTGCCAGTCGAGGCTGATCAGCAGTCCGGTCACCGCGAGGAACACCAGGGCGGAGATGAACAGGAAGACGAGGCCGAACCCCGCGAACCGCCTGATCGACCCCAGGTCGGTGGTGGCGCGGGACAGCAGCTGTCCCGACTGCCACCGGTCGTGGAAGGCCGGGTCGAGCCGCTGCAGGTGCTCGTACAGGTCGGTCCTGATCGTCTTCTCCATGTCGCTGACGGCATTGGCCTGCACCCAGCGGCGGACCAGGCTGAGCGCCGCGGCGGCCGCGCCGAGGCCGATGGCCGCGAGGCCCAGGGGCAGCAGCAGTCCCCGCTCATGGCGCGTGATGACGCCGTCGATCAGGGCCTTGATGATGAGCGGTATCGCGATCTCCGCGGCCTCCACGGCGATCGCCGCGGCCACCATCGTGGTGAGCTGGCGGCGGTACGGGCGAAGGTACGGGCGGAGCCGCCACAGGGCGGCGACTGGGGGTGCGGATCCCGTGCTTGGCAACACTGTCTGGAGCCTAATTGACGCGTGTCGTGACGTCACTTGTTTTTTTCTGTTGTAAATTGACTGATATCGCTAAAAGTGTTTCTCCGGGGACTTGGCGTGACCAAGGTGTAGTGAGACCGGGGCGCCCGGGTAACATAAGGCACCCAACGGCCGCCCAGGAGGAGTGCCCCAGTTGACTGCCGGCATCGGTGACAGCGCGCTTGCCCCGCAATCGTTCGACGTGGCCGCCGTGCGCGCCCTGTACCCCGCGCTCGCGGACGGGCACGCGTACCTGGACGGCGCGGCCGGTACGCAGGTCCCCGCCGCGGTGATCGAGGCCATCGCGGGCGCCTACGCCCAGGGGATCGGGAACCTCGGCGGCGCGTTCGCCGCCAGCGGCCGCTCGGGCGCGATCGTGGCCGGGGCCCGCGCGGCGGTCGCCGACCTGGTCGGCGGCACGGCCGACGGCGTTGTCTTCGGGCCGAGCGCTACCTCCCTCGCCTACCGGATCGCGGACGCGCTGTCGCGGGCGTGGACGGCCGGCGACGAGATCGTCGTGTCCCGGCTCGACCATGACTCGAACGTCCGGCCCTGGATCCAGGCGGCCGGCCGGGCCGGGGTCACGGTCAAGTGGGCGGAGGTCGACCTGGTGACCGGGGAACTGCCCGCCGCGCAGTACGCGGACCTGATCGGCCCGCGGACCCGCGTGGTCGCGGTGACCGCGGCGAGCAACGCGATCGGGACCAGGCCGGACGTGGCGGCGATCGCCGGGCTCGCGCACGCGGCCGGCGCGCTGTGCTACGTCGACGGCGTGCATGCCACCCCGCACGTGCCGGTGGACGTCGCGGCCCTCGGCGCCGACTTCTACACCACGAGCGCGTACAAGTGGTCGGGACCGCACCTGGCCGCGCTCGCCGCCGACCCGGCGCTGCTCGAGACGGTCTGGCCGGACAAGCTGGCCCCCTCGTCCAACGCGGTGCCGTGGCGGTTCGAGCGCGGCACGCTGCCGTTCGCCGACCTCGCGGGCGTGACGGCGGCGGTCGGGCACCTGGCCGCGCTGGCCCCGGGTGCGGTGCCCGCCGCGGCTTCGCGCCGGGAGCGGATCCTGGCGTCGATGGCGGCCGTCGAGGCGTACGAGGCGGCGCTGTTCGCCCGGCTCGCCGGCGGCCTCGCCGAGCTTGAGCAGGTGACCCTGTACGGGAAGGCGGCCCGCCGCGCGCCGACCGCGTTCTTCAGCGTCGCCGGGGTAGCGCCCCGCGCGGTCGCGGAGCACCTGGCCGCGCGCGGCGTCAACGTCTGGGACGGCGACAACTACGCCTACGAGCTGTGCACCGCCCTCGGCCTCGAACCCGACGGCGCGGTCCGGGCCGGCCTGGTCCACTACAACGACGCCTCCGACGTCGACCGCCTGCTGGAAGGCGTCGCGTCCCTCGCCGGCTAGCGCCGCCGGGGCGTCGGCCCGCGAAGCCCCGCTTCCCGTCGGACACGGCCGCTGTTTCGGCTTCCCGTCGGATAGGGCCGTTTCCTGCCCGTTTAGCCCGCGACGCGACGCCCGGACCGAGGCGAGGTGCGGAGGCTTGGGGGCGTTCCTCCAGATTTCACGTGAGCCGACCAGGGCCGGTGGTTTTCCTCAGCCCGAGAATATATTACTCTCAAGTAACATGAGCGAGTCGACGCCGGGATTCTCCCTGGAGCTGAGCAGTGACGTCCGCGAGATGCGGGACTGGGTCCACGAGTTCGCGGCCGGGGTGATGCGGCCCGCCGCGGCCGAGTGGGATGAACGCGAGCAGACCCCGTGGCCGATCCTCCAGGAGGCGGCCAAGATCGGGCTGTACTCGCTGGACTTCTTCGCCACCCAGTTCTTCGAGGAGACCGGGCTGGGCTTCGTGACCGCGGTCGAGGAACTGTTCTGGGGCGATGCCGGGATCGGGCTGTCGCTGGTCGGCTCCACCCTGGCGGTCGTGTCCGTCGTGTCGAACGGGACTCCCGAGCAGATCGGCGAGTGGTGCCCGCAGATGTTCGGCGACGCCAACGAGGTCAGGCTCGGCGCGTTCTGCTCCTCCGAGCCGGACGCCGGCAGCGACGTCGGCGCGATCAGGACCCGCGCCGTCTACGACGAGGCCCGCGACGAGTGGGTCATCAACGGCGTGAAGACCTGGGCGACCAACGGCGGCATCGCGAACGTCCACGTCGTCGTCGCCTCCGTCGACCCCGCGCTCGGCTCGCGCGGCCAGGCCAGCTTCATCGTGCCCCCGGGCACGAAGGGCCTGAGCCAGGGCCAGAAGTTCAAGAAGCACGGCATCCGCGCCTCGCACACGGCCGAGGTGGTCCTGGACGACGTCCGGGTGCCCGGCAGCTGCCTCGTCGGCGGCAAGGAGAAGCTGGACCGTCGCCTGGCCCGGGTCCGCGAGGGCGGGCGCGGCGGTGAGCAGGCCGCGATGAAGACGTTCGAGGCGTCCCGCCCGTCGGTGGCAGCGATGGCCGTCGGCGTCGGCCGCGCCGCCGTCGAGTACGCGGCGGAGTACGTGCAGACCCGGGTGCAGTTCGGCAAGCCGGTCGGCGCCAACCAGGGCGTCGCGTTCCAGCTCGCCGACATGGCCGCCGCCGTGGACGCCGCCCGGCTGCTGACCTGGCGCGCGGCCTGGATGGCCCGGCAGGGCAAGCCGTTCACCCGCGCCGAGGGTTCCATGTCCAAGCTGGTCGCGGGCGAGACGGCGGTCCGGGTCACCGAGCAGGCGATCCAGCTCCTCGGCGGCAACGGCTACACCCGCGAGTACCCGGTCGAGCGCTGGCACCGCGACGCCAAGATCTTCACGATCTTCGAGGGCACCTCGGAGATCCAGCGGATGATTATCGGCCGGGCCGTGACTGGACTAGACGTTCGATAGCCCTGACCTGCGGTTTTACCTAGCGTTGCCCCGGGTCGCCGGCCGCCCCGGGGCCGCCAGGGGCGGTTTCTTCTCGTGTGATGTTTGTCCGGATCGTCCCAGTTATCTCCCGTCGTTTCCGGACCGCGTGCTGAATCGGTGCTGATACCTGGGGCGATATGGTCTATACCAATCGCAAAACAGATCTAGACCAATGTTGGTGCGGACAAGTGGACGAGAAGACGTGCCGAGCTGATCGGCCGCGGCGATGAGCACTGAGGGGTTCTCGCATACGTACACGTCCGAAGCGGGCACTGCCATCCGGAATGATCCGGTGAGGGAGCGGAGCGTCAGCCACAGCGGTTCGGGGCCTGCTGCATCCGCGAGCCGCGCGCATGGCGCGTCGCCGTCGAGCGGCAGGTTGAGGACGAGGACCCGAGACGACACCGGGTCACAGTCGTCGATGCCGCGCTCGCCGTGACAGAACCGGATGAATTCCCGCAGCAGCGCGGGTGCCTTGCCCAGGAATGACGCGTCCCCCGCGATCGTGCGGGGGATCCAGTCCTCCAGCAGGATCTCGACGGCTACCGGGGACCAGCGCAGCGGGTCGCCCGGCCCGGAGTCGGTGCCGAACCGCAGAAACTCGCCCAGTAGCTCACGGTGGTCCTGGTCGTCGAGCCCGCGCCCGAACGGCGAGACGAAGAAACGGTTCGTGAGCGTGCGCAGCGCTGCCTTACTCCACTCCGGCCGGATATAGCCGGTCCCGCCCTCTGGCAGCAGGCTCAGCAGCCACTCGGTCAGCGGGCGGGAAGCCGGCCAGGTTTCGGTCTCCAGCGGCGGGAACAGACAGGCGGCATTCTCTATGGCCTGGGAGATCCGGGCCCGTGCTTCTGGCGTACGTCCGTCATCAGGTCCCCCGGGTGGTTATGGCGGTGCCGTGTGTGCTGCGCCGGACGCTTCGAACTCCCGGTCTTGCGCTTTCCCCATCGTCCGGTCTTCGCCATGACGGGAACCTGCCTGACCTGGCCACAGCGGCGTGAACCGCGAAGTCCGGCACGCCGGGCACGACGCGTCAGGGCAGGCCGGGGCCGGGGTGGCTGGCCAGGTACCGGTCGGCGGCGGCCTCATCGATGAGCGACTGCTCAGCCAGCCATTCGACGGCGCGGCGCAGGGCGCGGGTGTCGCGGAACTCGTACCAGGCCGGCAGCAGGCCCGGGTATTCCTGGTGGAGTTCGTCCTTGAACCGGCGGAAGGCGCCCTTGCCGCGGATGGCGCGCTCCAGCCTGCGGCCGGCCTGCTCATCGGAGATGCTCATCGCGAAGTCGGCCATGTCCTGGTGCCAGACCCAGGACGGCAGCGGGTGGATGCCGATCAGCTCCCGCTCTTCGAGCAGTTCGTCGAGGTCGATCGGGGTGTTCCCGTCGATCCCGGTGTCAGCTGACCAGTAGACCGTCTCGCCGGTCTGCGGGTCGATCAGCATGAGATGCTCGTAGCCGCCGAACTGGTCGGCCAGCGCGTCCGCGATGTCTCCCAGGTCGAGGTTGTCCAGGTCCAGCACGGGTCCAGGGTACCGGCCGAACCTGCTGGACGGCGCGACGCCGGAGGAGCCGACGGCGCGGATCCCGAGGAGGGCGGCACTCCTCATCGCGGTACCGGCGCGCGATGTGCCCGTCCAGAAGTGCAGGGGGGAGCCGGAACGCCAGTTCCCGCGTCATCAGTTCGCCGCGTGCAGTTAGGCGTCGAAGTACTCCTCCGGCAGCCGCTCAGGGTCCCCGCGGAAGTCCCGTACGAGTACTCGCTGGTGAACCGCGTCGCCGAGATCTCCGCCCGGCTGGACAGCGACCGCAGCCGCTTGTGCTGCTCAGATGTCAGCCCTCTGTCCAGCGCCCGGAACTCGTAGTACGGGTACTCGCTCACGCCATGCTCCGTCTTTCGGCTCAGAGGGCGGCGTCCCACTGATGGGAGAGCCATTTCAGGTCCGAATCGGCTTGGCTCCGTGCCTTCTGCTCGCCGGTGAATAGGTCGTCGGTCTTGCGCAGGACGAGAACGTAGGGGCTGCCCTGGCGCTTGGTCACGTGCGTGACCGGTATCTCGGCGGTGTCGATCCTGGCGTGGACGTGCTGGCGGCGCTGCTTGGCGAGCGGCCACTCGAGCATGCGCCGGTCCGGTGCGGCGAGGAAGTCGCGGAGGGTGGCGCACAGGTCGCAGGTGCAGCCGCCCGCGGGCAGCGTGATCGACCAGTCGCCGGGCTCGCGCTGCGGCCGGTCCAGCTGACCGCGCAGCCGTGCGGCGCAGTCGGCGGCCAGGCCGCGGAACTGCGTCTCGTAGGGTGGGGCCGTTTCCGTGCGCAGGTCGGCGGCGGCTCGCAGGACGGCGATCTCCAGGGTGGCGACCGGGTCGCCGGCCAGCTGCTGGATGTAGTCGGAAGTCGCGGCGAGCGTGCTGACGGCTCCCGTGGCCGCGGCCGCGGTCAGCAGCGCGGTGACCGGCTTGCCGAGTTCGGTTAGCTTCTTGTCGCGGTAGCTGGGCGATGACGACGCCAGCCCCGTATCGGTGTCCCGCCGGATCTGCTCCCACGCCAGGTCGAGCAGTCGCCCCGCTGTCCCGCCGTGGCCGCGCTCCTGCAGGCCCGCGCAGATGCCGGGGAGCGATCTGGCGGCCCACTCCGCCTGTCCGGTTCCCCGGTCCCACGCCGGCCGGTCCTCGCCGAACCATCCGCGCAGGAGCGTTCCTGTCCAGTCCTGCCCGTAGCGGGCGGCGATCTGCCCGAGCGCTTCGGCGCCGTACTCCGTGAGGTTCCCGATCTTGAACGGCTTCAGCAGCATGGCGGCTGCCCGCGCGTCCGCCACGGCGTCCGCCGCTCGCAACGCCTTGCCGAGAGGCGGGAGTGGTTTCCCCCGGTCTAGGCCGCTCCAGACCGGTTCCAGCGTGGCCGCGGCTTCCCGGGCGCCGCCCGCATCCCCCGACGACGCCATCGACACGATCTCATCGAGGGCCCAGCCCGGTGAGGTCTCCGCGCGGTTCGCGAACGCCTGCGCCCGGGGCCACACGATGACCGCGCCGCGGTGGTACCACCGGTCCAGGGTGTTGCCCCAGTTGCCCATGTAGCCCTCGTACTCGGACTCATACGGTTCCAGGTCCCCGGACGGGGTCGACGCGCAGACTTCCGTGTCGTCCACCGACAGCGAGGTCTCCTCGAGCCGGCCGCCGTCCGGGCCGGTCCAGTGCGTGAGGGAAACTTCGGTATTGATCAGGTCGTTGATCTCGTACCCGGCGGAGTCTTCCGGGTCCTCATGGCCGTCGTAGTATCGCCGGCGCCGGTAGCCGTGGCCTTCGTTGGCGGGCCATGCGTCGTGCGTGGTCTTAACGTCGGCGAGCCCGAGGATGGCCTCGTAGACGGCGGCTTCGGCCGCTTCGCGCAGCAGGGGGACGCGCCGGGCGTCGGCGCCCTTCATCCGCGTCCAGTTCAGGGCGCGGGGCGTGTACTCGTGGTCGAGCAGGTACACGAGCCGGGGTGGCGGGTCGGCCCTGAGACTGCCCCAGGAGGTTGTCGCGGGCGCGGCGAAGTGCTCGCGCAGCAGGCCGGCCAGCTCGGCGACGGTCCCGGCATCTCCTTCAGCGGGCGGGGTGGTGCCGCCGCGCAGCATCAGGTTGTAGGTGAGGGTGATCCGGTACCCGGACTTGAGCTTGAGGACCTCGTGCTGGCGGTCGGCGTAGAACGCGACCAGCGAGAGGGCGTCCCGCGACCCCCGGTAAGCCTTCCACTCCTCGCCCCTGCCGATCATCAGCTCGCCCCCCGTGTAGGAGGACGGCAGCGTCACCACCAGGGTGCCGATCATCTCATCGGTCTTCTCGGTGTCCTGGTGCTTGAGGAAGAACTGGTTCGGCTCGTAGACGAGCAGGGAGTGCAGGTCGACGACCAGCTCCGCGGCGTTCGGCAGCCCGAGATCCT
>DAHWEX010000524.1 GCA_027326205.1 Actinomycetota bacterium | reverse complement strand
GTGGACCCGGCGGGCGCTCGCGCCGCCGCCGAGGCGATCGCGGCCTGCCTGGCCCCCCGGTTCCGCAAGGGGATCGCCCTGCGCCTCGGGTAAGTCACGTCCGCGTGCATGTCCCGCCGGGCTCGTCATAGCGACACCGGCGGGACATTCACCAGGAGCGCCGGGCCAACCCGGACGGATAACAGCAACAGGCGCGGCAGCGCGGGAGGCCGCTGGGGCGAGGGCGCGGCGGGGGAAGCGGAGCACGGGACCGTTCGGCTGAGAATCTCTCGCTCCGACGGGTCGCGGGCTTGCGGGTCGCGCGCGGCGGCAGGCCGCGGCTGGTGCTGCCGGTAAGGTGAGCATCATGTTTCGGTGGCTGACGGCGGGCGAGTCGCATGGCAGGGCCCTCACCGCGATCTGTGACGGCGTGCCCGCGGGGGTGGCGGTCACCAGTGAGGACGTGGCGGCCGCGCTGGCCCGGAGGCGGGCCGGCTACGGGCGCGGCGCGCGGATGAAGTTCGAGCAGGACGAGGTGGAGCTCACCGGCGGGGTGCGGCACGGCGTGACCCTCGGCGGCCCGGTCGCCGTCCGGGTCGGCAACACCGAGTGGCCCAAATGGGAGACGGTCATGTCGCCCGACCCCGTCCCGCGGGCGGAGCTTGACGCCCAGGCGCGCAACGCCGCGCTGACCCGGCCGCGGCCGGGGCACGCCGACCTGGCGGGCATGCAGAAGTTCGGGCACGCCGACGCCCGCCCGGTCCTCGAACGGGCGAGTGCGCGGGAGACCGCCGCGCGGGTCGCGCTCGGCGAGGTCGCCCGCCGGCTGCTGCGGCAGGCGCTCGGCGTCGAGATCGTCTCGCACGTGGTGGCGCTCGGCTCGGTGGCCGTGCCCGAGGGCACGCCGCCGCCCGCGCCGGCGGACCTGGCGCGGATCGACGAGAACCCGGTGCGCTGCGCGGACCAGGCGACCGCGGAGCGCATGATCACGGAGATCGACGCGGCCCGCAAGGACGGCGACACCCTCGGCGGCGTCGTCGAGGTCGTCGTCTACGGCCTGCCGCCGGGGCTCGGCAGCTTCACCCAGTGGGACCGGAAGCTCGACGCCCGGCTCGCCGGGGCGGTCATCTCGATCCAGGCGTTCAAGGGCGTGGAGTTCGGTGACGGGTTCACCACCGCGGCCCGGCGGGGTTCCGGGGCCCACGACGAGATCTACCTCGGCCCCGGCGGCGTGCGGCGGCGCACCAACCGGGCCGGCGGCATCGAGGGCGGCATGTCCACCGGCGAGGTGCTGCGGCTGCGGGCCGCGATGAAGCCGATCTCGACCGTGCCCCGCGCGCTGGAGACGATCGACGTGGCGACGGGCGAGCCCGCGAAGGCGATCAACCAGCGCAGCGACGTCACGGCCGTCCCGGCGGCCGGGGTAGTGGCCGAGGCGATGGTCGCGCTGGTGCTCGCGGAGGCCGCGACGGAGAAGTTCGGCGGCGACTCGGTCGAAGAGCTGCGCCGGAACGCCGAGGGCTACGCCAAGAGCCTGGTGATCTCTTGACCGCCGGCGGCGCCTCCCCGGGAGGGCAAGCCCCCGGTGCGGGCCCCGGCTGGGCCGCGGGCAGGCCGGTGGTGCTCATCGGGCCGCCCACGGCGGGCAAGTCGTCCGTGGGCGAGTTGCTGGCGCGGGAACTCGGCGTCCCGTTCGCGGACACCGACGAACTGGTCGCCGCCGCGGCGCGCAAGCCGGTCAGCGACATCTTCGTGGACGAGGGCGAGCCGGCGTTCCGCGAGCTCGAGCGCGGCGCGGTCGAGCGCGGCCTCGGCGAGGTGTCGGGCAGCGGCGGCGTCCTCGCGCTGGGCAGTGGCGCCGTGCTCGACCCCGACGTGCGCCGGATGCTCGCCGGGCAGGTGATCGTCTACCTGGAGGCCGAGTTCGCCACCGTCGCCAGGCGCACCGGCATGGACCGGCCCCGGGTGGTCATCCCGGGCAACCCGCGCGGCCGGCTGCGGTCCATGCTCGAAGAGCGCCGCCCGGTCTACGCCGGCCTCGCGACGCTCACCGTCGCCACCGACGGGATGGCCGCACAGGAGGTGGCCGCCGACCTGGCCAGTCGGCTGCGGGCATGACGCAAACGCGCATACTGGTCGGCGGTGACCAGCCGTATGAGGTGATCGTCGGCGCCGGCGTCCTCGGCGAACTGCCCGGCCTGGTCGGCAAGCGGGCCGAGACCGTGGCCGTCATCTACGACGAGCGACTCGGCCCGCTGGCCCAGCGGGCCGAGCGCGCCCTGGCGGACGCGGGCTACCGGGTTCACGTCGCCACCGTGCCGAGCGGCGAGGCGGCCAAGAACGCCGCCGTGCTCGCGCGGCTGTGGTCCTGGCTGGCGGAGGCCAGGGTGACCAGGTCCGACTGCGTGGTGGGCATCGGCGGGGGAGCGACGACCGACCTCGCCGGGTTCGCCGCCGCGACCTGGCTGCGCGGCGTGCCGGTCGTCCTGGTGCCGACGACGGTGCTCGGGATGGTGGACGCCGCCGTCGGCGGCAAGACCGCGATCGACATCGAGGCGGGCAAGAACCTGGTGGGCGCCTTTCACCCGCCCGCGGGGGTGCTCGCCGACCTGAGCACGCTGCAGACCCTGCCGCGGGCCGACTACGTGGCCGGCCTCGCCGAGGTGATCAAGGCCGGCTTCATCGCGGACGGGGAGATCCTCCGGCTCGTCGCCGAGGACCCCGAAGACGCGGCCGCCCCGGGCGGCCGGCACAGCCGCGAGCTCATCGAGCGGTCGATCGCGGTCAAGGCGCGCGTGGTCGCCGCGGACCTGCGCGAGTCCGGGCCGCGGGAGGTACTCAACTACGGGCACACGCTCGGCCACGCCATCGAGAAGCTGGAGCGCTACGCCTTCCGGCACGGGGACGCGGTCGCGGTCGGCATGGTGTTCGCCGCCGAGGTCGCCCGGCTCGCGGGCCGCCTGTCCGACCGCGACGTCGCGCTGCACCGGGACCTGCTGGCCAGCGTCGGCCTCCCGGTCAGCTACCGGGCCGGCGCCTGGCCGGAACTGCGGCCGACCATGTCCCTGGACAAGAAGGCCCGCGGCGCCCGGCTGCGGATGGTCGTGCTGGACGGGGTGGGCAACCCGGTCAGCTACGACGACCCGCCGGAGGACCTGCTCGCCCGGGCGTACCAGGCGGTGGCGGAATGACCAGGGTTCTCGTGCTCAACGGCCCGAACCTCGGCCGGCTCGGCAAGCGCGAGCCCGCCGTGTACGGAAGCGCCACGTATGCTGATTTGTCGGATTTGTGCGTCGAGACCGGCCGGCGCCTCGGCCTGGACGTCGACATGCGGCAGACCGAGTACGAGGGCGAGCTCGTCACCTGGGTCCACGAGGCCTGCGACAACAGCACCCCGGTCGTCCTCAACGCGGGCGCGCTCACCCACTACTCCTACGCCCTGATGGACGCGGTCAAGATGCGCACCGCCCCGCTGGTCGAGGTGCACATCTCCAACCTCGCGGCCCGCGAGGGCTTCCGCCACGAATCGGTGATCACGGCCGCGGCCACCGGGATCATCGCGGGCTTCGGCTTCGGAGGCTACGTCCTGGCCCTGCACGCGATCGCCGCCGAACTGGACGCCGGCCAGCCGTGATCGTCATCGTCGGCTTCATGGGCGCGGGGAAGACGACGATCGGCCGCCTGCTCGCCGACCGGCTCGGCCTGCCGTTCGTCGACAGCGACCTGGTCATCGAGCAGCGGGCCAGGCGGTCCGTGCGGCAGATCTTCGCCGATGACGGCGAGCCCGCCTTCCGCGACCTGGAGCACGCGGTGGTGGCGGACCTGCTGGCGGGCCCGGACGCGGTGCTCGCGCTCGGCGGCGGCGCGGCCGACCGGGCGGACACGCGCGCCCTGCTCAAGGCCGCCCGGGTCGTGTACCTCAGCGTCGGGTTCGCCGAGTCGATGCTCCGGGTGGCGGGCGACACCTACCTCCCGCTGCTGGCCCGGCCGGGCCTGGACGAGCTGTACGAGCGCCGCCGTGGGGTCTACCAGGCGGTGGCCACCCTGACCGTGGCCACCGACGGGCGGCGGCCGGAGGCGGTCTGCCGGGAGACGGTGTCCCGGCTGCTGGCGGCGCCCGCCCTGCCGGACGGCGCGTCCTCGGTCCTCGTGTCGTGCACCGGCGGCACCTACCACGCGCACGTCGGGTCCGGCCTGCTCAGCCACGCCGGACGGCTGATCCCGTCGCTTCCCTACGCGAGCACCGCGGTCCTGCTCGCCTCCGCGCGGGACGCCGCCGCGGCGCGGGCGCTGTCCCGCGCGCTCGGCGAAGCCGGGCTGGAACCGCACGTGCTCGAGGTGCCCGACGGCCAGCGCGCCAAGGACCTCGCCGTCGTCGGCCGGCTGAGCAGCGAACTGGCCGACCTCGCGGTGCACAAGGACGACCTGATCGTCGGGGTGGGCGGCGAGGTCGTCTGCGACATCGCGGGCTTCGTGGCCGGCACGTACAACCGGGGCATGCCGCTCGCGCTGGTGCCCACCACCCTGGCGGCCCAGGCCGACGCGTCCGTCGGCGGCAAGGCGTCGCTGCACCTGCCGCAGGGCCGCAACCTCCTCGGGCTCGTGCACCAGCCGATCGCGGTGATCTCCGATGTGGGTCTCGCGGCCGGCCAGCGGTGCGAGTACGCGGCGGGGCTCGCCGAACTGGTCAAGCACGCGCTGATCAGCGGCGGCGACCTGGTCTCGCTGCTGCGCGAGCAGGCGGGGGAACTGCGCGCCGCCGACCCGGCGGTGCTCGCCCGGGTGGTGGCCACCAGCGTTCAGGTCAAGGCGGACATCGTGAGCGGCGACGAGCGCGAGCGGGGTGACCGGCTCTTCCTGAACTACGGCCACACCTTCGCCCACGCGATCGAGCAGGTCAGCGGGCCGGACAAGGCCGATGACGGCGAGGCGGTGGCGGTCGGGATGATGGCGGCCGCCTACCTCGCGCGCCGCCAGGGGCGGATCGGCGACGAACTGGTGGAACTGCACCGGGACATGCTGAGCTCGCTCGGCCTCCCGGTCGCCGGCCGGTTCAGCCTGGAAGAACTGCGCGAGGCGTGGCTGCGTGACAAGAAGTACCGCGGCGGCACCCGGTTCGTGCTGCTCAACGGCCTGGGCCAGCCGGTGACCGGGGTGCCCGCCGCCGAGGACAGCCTGCGGGCGGTCCTCGCTGACCTCGCGTCCTGACCGGCCCCGGCTCAGCGCATCCGCTCCGGCTGCCCGGTGGCCTCCAGCACCGACATCCACAGGTCGCCGTTCGGGTCGACCTGGTTGCGGCTGCCCGTCGCGACGGGGATCGGGATGTGCACGAACCGCCCGTGCCAGCGCCCGACGACCATCGCGGTGCGCCCGGCCATCGCCGCGTGCACCGCGGCCTGCGCCAGCCGCAGGCAGTACACCGCGTCCCACCCGTTCGCCGGCACGCTCCTGATCGCGTAGCCGGGGTCGACGTAGCGGAGGCTGAGCTCCTCGCCGAAGGCGGCGAAGTCCGCGGAGATCCGCGACCGCAGCAGCGCGCCGATGTCGGCGAGCCGGGCGTTGCCCGACGCGTCGACCGCCCCGTCGTACTCGAACAGGTCCTGCCCGGCGCCCTCGGCCACCACCACGACCGCGTGCCCCCGCCGCCGCACCCGCTCGCGCAGCAGCCCGAGGAACTTGTCGAAGGCGAAGGGCACCTCGGGGATCAGCACGAAGTCCACGTCGTGGCTGGCGAGCGCGGAGTAGCAGGCGATGAAGCCGGAGTGCCTGCCCATCACCTTGACCAGCCCGACCCCGTGCGGCGTCGAGCTGGCCTCGGTCAGCGCGGCCTTGATCGACTCGGTGGCCCGGGTGAACGCGGTCTGGAACCCGAAGCTCTGGTCCAGGTAGGGGATGTCGTTGTCGATCGTCTTCGGTACCCCGATGACGGACAGCTCGACCCCGAGCCGCTGCGCGGCCGCCGCGATCCCGGCCGCCCCGCGCAGCGAACCGTCGCCCCCGATGACGAACAGCACCGAGATGTCCAGCCGGGCGAGGGTCGACACCATCGCGTCGGCGTCCTGGGTGCCCCTGGACGTGCCGAGGACGGTCCCGCCCCGGTTGTGGATGTCCGCGACCACCTCCCGGCTGAGCCGCACGGGCTCGGCCGCCGGCCCGACCAGGCCGCGGAACCCGTCGCGGAACCCGAACACGTCGGTGATGCCGTAGCTGTCGGCAAGCTCGAGCACCAGCCCGCGGATCACGTTGTTCAGCCCCGGGCACAGCCCGCCGCACGTCACGATCCCGGCCCGGGTCCGCTTCGGGTCGAAGTAGATGTGCTTGCGCGGCCCGCCGGGTTCAAGCGACGGCAGGTCCGCGACGCCGCACAGCCGCGCCGCCGCCCCGACGAGGGTGTCGTCGAGCAGCACGCGGTCCGCCTCGTGCACGTAGTGCGGCGAGCTCACCCGGCCCTGCACCAGCGCGGCCATCGGCGACACGATCGACGGCTCGCCGAGGCGCGGCACGCGCAGCGTGGCGGCGGAGATCGACAGCGGGTCAGCGGTACTCACCATGCTCACTAGCTTGCAGTCCCCTTGTTACATGCGGTTATCTTGCGCGTAATGGTCTAGACCACACTATTCAAAGGTATCGAGTCCGGGTGTCGCGGGTAGGCCCCGGGGATAGCCAGGACCCGACGTCCGGGTTAAATTGGCCTCCGATTGCAGCGACAGCCACGGAGGCCAGCACATGCGCGTCGGGATGGTGCTCAACTACTCGGGCGGGTTCACCGAGACGGTCAGCGAGCTCAGCGACTTCGAGAAGGCGGGCCTGCAGGTCGTCTTCGTGCCCGAGGCGTACAGCTTCGACGCCGTCAGCCAGCTCGGCTTCATCGCCGCCCGCACGCAGCGGCTTGAGATCGCGTCGGGCATCCTGCCGATCTACTCCCGCACCCCCGCGCTGACCGCGATGACCGCCGCCGGGCTGGACTACGTCTCCGGCGGCCGGTTCACGCTCGGCCTCGGCACCAGCGGCCCGCAGGTGATCGAGGGCTGGCACGGCGTCCGGTACGACGCGCCCGTCGGCCGCACCCGGGAGCTGATCGAGATCTGCCGCATGGTCTGGCGGCGCGAGCGCCTGGACTACCACGGCAAGCACTACACGCTGCCCTACGCGGGCGGCACCGGCCTCGGCAAGCCGCTCAAGCTGATCAACCACCCGGTGCGCGAGCGCATCCCGATCATGATCGCCGCGCTCGGCCCGAAGAACGTGGAGCTCGCCGCCGAGCTCGCCGAGGGCTGGCAGCCCATCTTCTACTTCCCGGAGAAGGCGGCCCTGACCTGGGCGGCCCCCCTGCGCGAGGGCGCCGCCAAGCGCGATCCGCTGCTGCCGCCGCTGGACGTCATCGCCGCCGCGCCGCTCGCCATCGGCGAGGACGTCACCGCCCTGCGCGACCTCCTGCGCCCGATGTTCGCCCTCTACGTGGGCGGCATGGGCGCGCGCGGCAAGAACTTCTACTACGACCTGGCCTGCCGCTACGGCTACGAGCGGGAGGCTGGCCTGATCCAGGACGCCTACCTGGGCGGCCGCAAGGACGAGGCGGCCGCCCGGGTCCCGGCGGATCTGGTCGAGAAGCCCTCCCTCATCGGCCCGCTTGGTCACGTCAAGGAGCGCCTGCCGCCTACCGCGAGGCCGGCGTCACCACCCTCAACATCACCGCCCTGTCGCCCACCCACGAGCAGCGCGTGCAGGACATCGAAACGCTCCGCTCCCTGGTGAGTTAAGGGGCAAAACAAGATCATCCCGAACGGTTCGCGGCTCCGCGCGGTCCCTCCCCTTCGCCTCCACGCCGTCGCGGCGAAGGCGGCGCCCGTGGTTCCCGTAGCGATGAGCCGCCGCGCGCTAGCTGGAAACTTTGCACTGCG
>DAHWEX010000523.1 GCA_027326205.1 Actinomycetota bacterium | reverse complement strand
GTCGCAGCAGCTGGCCACCGCCGCCGCGCTCACCGAACTGCACATCCCCTACCAGACGAACGTCGAGGTCCTCGCCACGCTCGCCGGCTACCCGGCGAGCAAGGTGCTGAAGGCGGGGGACGTCATCGAGGCGGTCGACGGCAGGCCGGTGACCGGAGAGACGTCGCTGAGCTCGGTGATCACGGCCCACCCGGCCGGGACCACGTTCCAGCTTCAGGTGCTGCGCCAGGGCAAGACCCTGACGATCCCCGTGGCGAGCAAGCCGTCGGGCGGCACCCCGGTCATCGGCGTTAATGTCCAGCAGCAGTACAAGTTCCCCTTCACCGTGAACATCACCGTGGGGGACATCGGCGGCCCGAGCGCCGGGATGATGTTCGCGCTCGGCATCATCGACAAGCTGACCACGGACAACCTGACCGGCGGCAAGTTCATCGCCGGCACGGGCGAGATCACGGCATCCGGCCAGGTCGGTCCGATCGGCGGCATCCAGCAGAAGATGGTGGGCGCCCGCGCCGCCGGAGCGACCGTCTTCCTCGCCCCGGCGGGCAACTGCTCGGACGTGACGGGCGCGATCCCGGCCGGCCTGACGGTGGTCAAGGTGTCGACCCTCGCGCAGGCGGTGTCCGACCTCGACGCCATCAAGGCCGGCCGTTCCGTGCCGTCCTGCTAGCGGCGCATGCGCGTGCGCACAGGGAAAGTGAACGTTAGCCACCTAAACTTCAATGCCTCGCCGACGCAGGCGTAGGCTTTCGGCTTAGGCAGGACCGTCGAAGGGAGCACGCCTACCGTGGCATTTCGGGTACTCGTCGACGCGACTGACGTGCCGACTGACCGGGGCGCGCTGGGCCGTTACGTTGACGGGCTGATCGCCGCCCTGGCCGTGGCCGGGGTCGACCTGGCCGTGGTCTGCCAGCTGGCCGACGAAGAGCGGTACGCCCGGCTGGCCCCGGGCGCGAAGATCGCCGCGGGCCCGGTCGGGCTCGGGCACCGCTCCGAACGGCTCGCCTGGGAGCAGAGCGGCATCCCGCACGTGGCGGAGCAGGTCGGCGCGGACGTCATCCACATGCCGAACTACTCCATGCCGTTGCGCCCGGGGCTGCCAACGGTCGTGACGATTCACGACCTCTCGTTCTTCACCGACCCCGACCGGTACACGCCGTTCAGCGCGGTGTCGCTGAAGTCGGTGGCCAAAACCTCGGCGCGGGAGGCGACCCGGCTGATCGTCCCCTCCAACGCCACCAGGGACGAGCTGGTCCGGGTGCTCGGCATCGACTCGGGGAAGATCGACGTCGCCTACCACGGCGTCGATCACCGGCTCTTTCACCGGCCCGACGCGGTTCAGGTCAGCCGGGTGACCGCGCGCCTCGGGCTGCACGGCAAGCCGTACGTCGCGTTCCTCGGCTCGCTGGCGCCGCGCAAGAACGCCCCCGCCCTCGTCAGCGGGTGGTCCGCGGCAGCGGCCGACCTGGCAGAACCGCCCGCGCTCGTGCTGGCAGGCGGGGGCGGCTGGAGCCCGGAGCTTGACGAGGCCATCGCGCGCGTCCCGTCGCACCTGCGGCTCGTCCGCCCCGGTTACCTCCCGTTCGCCGACCTTCCCGGCTTCCTGGGCGGCGCGGTCGTCGTCGCGGCGCCGTCCCGGGGCGAGGGCTTCGGCCTGCCGGTGCTCGAGGCGATGGCGTGCGGTGCCCCGGTGCTGACGACCTACCGGGCCTCGCTGCCCGAGGTCGGCGGCGACGCGGTCGCCTACACCGAGCCAGACGCGGACTCCATCGCCACCGCGCTCCGCGCCCTGCTCGGCGACCCGGACCGCCGCACCGCCCTCGGCGAGGCGGGCTACGCGCGGGCGCAGGACTTCACCTGGGCGGCGTCCGCGTCCGCGCACGTGGCCTGCTACAAGCGCGCCGCGGATCAGCGGGCCGGGGATCAGCGGGCCGGGGACTCCTTTGCCTAGCCCGCGGGCCGGGAACGGGCCCGCCCGGTCCCGTTAGATCACGAAACGCCAGCGTCATCGGTAACGCGACAGCGGCGAAATCCAGCTTGCCCGGGGGTATCTCCAAGGTGTGATGAGTATGCTGCACGAGTTGCCGGGGTTGCCAGGCGGCCCCCTTCCGTCCCCAGAAACCGACCGCTAAGGTGACACGACTTATGCCGCGTGAACCGCTAGAAGCGATCCTGCTCGTGGGGGGCAAGGGCACGCGGCTGCGGCCGCTCACCCTGTCCGCTCCCAAGCCGTTGCTGCCAACCGCCGGGGTGCCGTTCCTGGCGCACCAGCTGGCCCGCGCCGCGGAGTGCGGCATCACGCACGTGGTGCTCGCGACCTCCTACCGTGCCGAGATGTTCACCGAGGCCTTCGGTAACGGCGCGCAGTTCGGGCTCACGATCGACTACGTCCACGAGTCCGAGCCGCTCGGCACCGGCGGGGGCATCCGCAACGCGGCGCAGATGCTGCGCGGCGGCCCCGACGACCCGGTCGTCGTCCTGAACGGCGACGTCCTGTCCGGCCACGACCTTCCGGCGCAGGTGGACCTGCACCGGAAGAAGGACGCGGCCGTGACGCTGCACCTGGTCCCGGTGGCGGATCCGACCCGGTACGGCAGCGTGCCCACGGACTCTGGCGGCCGGGTCTCCGCGTTCCTGGAGAAGATGAAGAACCCGCCGACGAACCAGATCAACGCGGGCTGCTACGTCTTCCGCCGCTCGGTGATCGACACGATCCCGGCCGGCCGGGTCGTGTCGGTGGAGCGCGAGACGTTCCCCGGCCTGATCGCGTCGGGTGCGGTGGTGATGGGCTACGCCGAGGACTCCTACTGGCTCGACGTCGGTACCCCGGAGGCGTTCGTCCAGGGCTCCTGCGACGTCGTGCTCGGCACGCTGCCCTCGCCCGCCCTGGACTGCGCGCCCGGCCAGTTCCGCGTGCTGGGGGACGCGACGGTGGCCCGCGACGCGCGGCTGTCCGGCGGGACCACCGTGGGCGCCGGCTCGGTGATCGGGTCCGGTGCCGAGGTCCACGGCAGCGTGCTCTTCGACGGCGCCTCGGTCGGCCCCGGCGCCGTCGTCCGGGCCAGCATCGTCGGCAAGGGCGCGGTCATCGCCGGCGGCGCGGAGCTCGACGGCGTGGTCATCGGCGACGGCGCCT
>DAHWEX010000493.1 GCA_027326205.1 Actinomycetota bacterium | reverse complement strand
GCGGTCGGCCGAGCCGGGCGAGCGCGGCCCGCGCGCAGCCCCGGGCGGTGGCGAACTCCAGGCGGCGCCGCGGTGGGGACGCCGCGACAAGCGCTTCTTCACCGGGAAACAGTGCGGCCCGCCGGTCGTCGCCGAATGCCTCGGCCGCGCAGACCGGGGCGCGCAGCAGTTCTTCGATCACGACTGCCAGGATCCGGGTGAGCGGTAAGCGCCGCGCGGATCCCGGCGCCACGGCGCGCGGGCCGGGCGGGGCGGGGCCGGGGACGCGGCCAGCGGCCGGCGGGCGCGGCCCAGCACCGCGACCACGACCGCCGCGCATTCGTCCGCGTCGGCCTGGCCGCGCACGATGCGGAGCACCGGCCCGTTCACACTGGCGGGTTGCCGTGCTTGCGCGACGGCAGGTCGGCGTGCTTGTGCTGCAGGACGTCGAGCGCCTCGGACAGGACCGCCCTGGTCTGCCGCGGGTCGATGACGTCGTCCACCAGCCCGCGCTCGCTGGCGTAGTACGGGTGGATCAGCGTGTTCCGGTACTCCTTGATCTTCTGGGCGCGCACCTGCTCCGGCTGCTCTGCCTGGTCGATCTCGCGCCGGAAGATGACGTTGGCCGCGCCCTCCGCCCCCATCACCGCGATCTCGTTGGCGGGCCACGCGTAGGAAAGGTCGGCGCCGACCGACCGGGAGTCCATCACGATGTAGGCGCCGCCGTACGCCTTGCGCAGGATGAGCTGGACCCGCGGCACGGTGGCGTTGCAGTAGGCATACAGCAGCTTCGCCCCGTGCCTGATGATCCCGCCGTGTTCCTGGCCGACGCCGGGCAGGAAACCGGGCACGTCCACCAGGCTGACGATCGGGATGTTGAAGGCGTCGCAGGTCTGGACGAAGCGGGCGGCCTTCTCGCTGGCGGAGATGTCGAGCGTGCCCGCGAGCGACCCGGGCTGGTTCGCCACGATGCCGGTCACGTACCCGTTGAGCCGGGCGAGCGCGCAGACGACGTTGGTCGCCCACCCGGCGTGCACCTCCATGAACTCGCCGTCGTCCACGATCTCGGCGATCACGTCCCGGGTGTCGTACGGCTCCCTGGGATCGGCGGGCACGATAGTGAGCAGCCGGTCGGTGGGGCGGTCCGGCGGGTCGGCCGACTGGACCCGCGGCGGCACCTCGCGGTTGTTAGACGGGAGCAGCGACAGCAGGTAGCGCACGTCCGCCAGGCAGGATTCCTCGTCGTCGTAGACGAACGCGGCGACCCCTGAGGCGGTGGCGTGCACGTCGGCGCCGCCGAGTGCGTCCTGGCTGACGTCCTCGCCGGTGACCGCCCGCACCACGTCAGGCCCGGTGATGAACATCTGCGCGATGCCGCGCACGATGAAGACGAAGTCGGTGAGCGCGGGGGAGTAGGCGGCCCCGCCCGCACACGGCCCGAGCATCACGCTGAGCTGCGGGATCACCCCGGAATTGCGGGTATTGCGGATGAAGATCCCGCCGTATCCGGCCAGGGCGGTCACGCCCTCCTGGATGCGGGCGCCCGCCCCGTCGTTCAGGCTCACCAGCGGCGCGCCCGCCGTCGCGGCGAGGTCCATCAGCTTGTGGATCTTGGCGGCGTGCGCCTCGCCGAGCGACCCGCCGAACACCCGGAAGTCATGGGCGTAGACGAACACCCTGCGCCCGTGCACCGTGCCCCAGCCGGTGACGACCCCGTCGCCGTGCGGGCGCTTGGCCTCCAGGCCGAAACCGGTCGCGCGGTGCCGCCGCAGCGTCTCGATCTCGCAAAACGAGCCCGCGTCGAGCAGGACGGCGATCCGCTCGTGCGCGGTGAGCTTGCCCCGCGCGTGCTGGCGCTCCGTGGCCTCCGGTGTGCCGCCGCCGTTGCGGGCGGCCCGTTTGAGCTCGGCGAGTTCTTCCAGCCCGGTCATGCGGCGCTCAGCCTTGCCGCGAGCCGCCGGACGGCGCCGGCTCCGTGCCCGCGCCGACCAGGTCCAGACCCGGGTCGGCCGCTACGGCGTCCGGGACGACGTGCCTGGCGACGCTGGCGAGCTTCTCGCACGTCTCCTCGAACTCGCGCTCGGGCCGGGAGATCCCGACGATGCCGGCCCCCGCCTGCAGCCACGCGCTGCCGCCCGACTGGAAGACGGAGCGGAGCACCAGCGCGGCGTCGAGGGTGCCGTCGGAACCGAGGCGGAGCACCGAGCCCGAGTACAGCCCGCGCGCGGCCCGCTCGATGCGGGAGACGCACGCGCAGGCCGCGGCCTTGGGGATACCGGAGGCGGTGACGGCGGGAAAGACGGCCGCGAACGCGTCAAGCGACGAGCGGCCCTCGGCGAGACGCCCGGACACGAGCGACCCCAGGTGCTGCACGGTGCCGCGGCGGCGCAGTTCCATCGGCTCGTCGACCCGGACCGAGCCCGGCACGCACACCGACGACAGCTCAAGCCAGCTCGACCGCATCGAGATGGCGTGCTCGTAGACCTCCTTGGGGTCGGTATACAGCTCGGTCGCGAGCGCCGCGTCCGCCTCCGGGCCGAGGCCAAGCGCCCGCGTGCCGGCCAGCGGCTGGGTGCTGACGCGCGCCCCCGAGGAGGCGACGAGGACCGTCTCCGGGCTGAACCCCGCGGCCGCCATGTCGTCCAGCCGGAGCAGGAACGACCGGGCCGGCGTGTTCCCCTCCCGGCCCAGGCGGTACGTCGCGGCCAGGTCGACCGTCCCGCCGACCGGGACGCGGCGCGAGATGATCACCTTTTCCAGGTACCCGGCGTTGATGTCGGCGACGGCGGCCCTGACCGCGTCCAGGTACTGCTCGCGGCCGCCGGCCACCGGGACCGGCGCCGCGACGGGGACCGGGGCGGCGTCCCGGGCCTCGAGCAGGTCCATGCAGTCGGCCGCGACGTGCCGGTCGAGCGACCGGGTGACGGCGCCGCTCGCGCCGATCACGGCCTCGGTATGCGGGATCACCAGCCGGACGAGCGGCAGCCCGGATTCGACCGCGGGCAGCCCGTTGAGGAAATAGGAAAGCTCGAATGCCGCCCAGCCATAGGCGTTCCAGCGGTCGCCCGGGTATTCGGCGAGGACCCGTGGAATTTCGCTAAGCGGATTACCGGTCCAGCCGACCCGGGTCCTTTTTCCAGGCCACGAGGCGATTATCTCCCCGGGCTTGACCCAGAGCTGCGCGGCCGTCCCGCCGGCGTAATACCAGACGCCGTCCGCCTCGTAGAGCACGAAGTCCCTGAAGGGTGCTCCCTGGCTCAGCCGAATCGCGGCGTGCAGCGGATTCCAGAACGGCGTCGATTGCGGCGAGCGTACTTCGTGGTAGCGGGGCATAGCGTCAATCATCCACGGACCTCCGATAGCGGCGGAAGGACGGCAACTCGGGGCCCGGTCTACTGCCGCACTTTCTCGTGACCGATACGCCCATAAGCGCGGAAGACGCAGCGATGGCGGCCTTCCTCATTTGCAGCCCCGGGGCGCGGAGGAAGTATTTCCGGTGGGCGCTTTCACCCGCACCGCGGCCGGTCGGCGAGTCGCGCTGGAACGGAAACACGAGATACCCGGGATACCTTGCGACGGCAAAGGCGGTCAGCTAGTGCGCGTGCTCATAACCACCCCGCCTGGTTACAGCGGCTTCAAGGCGACGCTCACGCTGGCGGCGGGCCTGACCGCGGTCGGCCACGAGGTGGCCTACGCCACCGCGCCGTCCTTCACGGCCAAGATCGTGGCCGCCGGGTACCCGGCTCATCCCGCCGGACCGGACTACGACCTCAGCGTGCCCGACAGCATTCCCGGCATCCACGAGGCGACCGGGCACGGCGCCGGGCTCGCCGTGTTCGCCCGGCTGGCGCTGCGGGGCGCGGTGGAGGACATGGAGGCCGTCATCAGGCGGTGGCGGCCCGGCCTGGTGATCCGCAGCTACCTCGAGTTCGGCTCCTGGATCGCGGCCGAGCGGCTCGGCGTGCCGCTCGCGTTCATGAGCCCGGGTGCCCTCGACCTGCCGGCCGAGCTGCTCGCGACGTTCAGCGGCGACACGCTGACCACGGAACTGCCCGAGCGCTACGGGGTGCCGCGCGATCCCGGGCTGCGGCGCCTGTACGGCTACCCGTACCTGAACACGATG
>DAHWEX010000477.1 GCA_027326205.1 Actinomycetota bacterium | reverse complement strand
GCCGCCGCGGCACGCGCGGGCAGTCCAGCCCGGGGAACGCCGTTGACTGAGGTGCGCACGGTGCTACCGGGGACCGTGGCGCCGTTCCCGGCTCGGTCGTCCGCAGCTATCAGCGGCCTAGCTTGGAATATTTGCACTAGGCGGAAACAAAGCACGCACTATGCGTGCTTTGTTTCCGCGTAGTGCGTAGTTTCCATGCTGCGGGTGGGGTGTCAAACCCGACATGACGCACAAATAACGATATAAGCGGTGGCAGGCAGGGCGCAGGGTGAGCAAGCGGACATGGCGGACCGGCTGCGGCGGGGGCAGAATTGGCTCATGACCTCCGGCGACCCCGCACCGCCCGGGCCGCTTGCCGTGTCACGGGACGGGCCGGTCGCGACGGTCACCATCGGCACCGGGCGCCGCCACAACGCGCTCACCAGCGCGGCGTGGCTGCGGCTTGCCGACTGCGTCGCCGCGCTGTCCGGGGACGACAGCCTCGCCGCCGTGCTGCTGCGCGGCGCGGGCCGGACCTTCTGCTCCGGATCCGACGTCAGCGAGTGGATCGACGCCGACCCCGTCGCCGTCGAAGCGTCCTTCGCGCACATGGAGGCCGCGTTCCGGGCGATCGAGACCTGCCCGGTACCCGTTCTCGCCTCGGTCGCCGGCGTGGCCGCCGGGGCCGGCTGCCAGCTCGCCCTCGCGTGCGACCTGCGCATCATGAGCGCCTCCGCCCGGATCGGGATGCCGATCGCCCGGCTCGGCATCCGCCCGAGCCCGGCCTTCGCGGCCCGGCTCATCCGGCTGGCCGGCCCGGCCCGCGCGGCCGAACTGCTCTACACGGGCCGGCTGCTGCGTGCCCCCCAGGCACTCGCCGCCGGGCTCACCAATCACGTCGTGCCGCAGGACGAGCTGGCCGCGCGCGGTGCGGAGCTGCTGGCCGAGATCACCAGGAACCCGCCGTCGGCCGTGCGCGCCGCCAAGCAGGCGGTCATCGCGGCCGCCGGGCTGCCGCCAAGCGGTGCGCTCGGCCCCGCGGCCGACTACCCGGACCTGCAGCTCGGCATCGCGCGCATCCTCAACCCGGGCTGACTCACCCCTGGCTCACGGCTGCGGCGGCCTGGGCGCGCTCGGCGCGGGTGACCGTGGCCGCCTCGGTCTGGCGTGCCCGGCTGCGGCCCAATGCCCTGCGCCTACCGGTGCGTTTACTGCCGAAGGTTCATGATGAGGTGCGGCTGGTCGAGCCACTGCGGGGTGAAGGCGAGGCCCGTCAACCGCTCCGCGATCGCCAGCATGACCGGCAGCGGGGCGGCGGGGTGGCCCGTCGGCGGGTAGGGCAGCGGGAAGGGCAGGGGAAGGCCGGCTATATACGGGTCCCAGAATGCGAGCAATAGTCAAGACCTGTGGATCAAGATCTTCTAAGCGGCTTCGGGCTGTGCCTCCTCGCCAGGTCGTTCGACTAGCTTTCCGTTGATGAAGGTCGCTCCGGCGGACCAGTGCAGCGAGATGCGGCGCGTTGACCATCCGCCAGTAGTCCCCGCGCGGGCTGGATGCCGCTGCCCGTGCCCGCCGCCGCGGCGACCTTGACTTTGTATCTCAAAGTAAAGTAGTTTGAAGTACAAAGTTCAACTCTGGCTACCGCGCACACCAGGAGGCAGACGTGCTTGAGGACCAGGACATGAGCGTGCAGGAAGCGGCAGCCGTCGTGCAGGATGCCCGCGCACGCGCTCGCAAGGAGCTCGTCATCAGCACGCCTCTCGTGTACATGGCGTGGGGCCTGGTCTGGCTTATCGGCTACGGAGCGATGTGGCTGTCCGTGCGCGGCCAGCACCCCTACACCGGGCCCTCGGGTGTCTCGGTCGCGGCGGTGTTCGTGCTGGCCGGCTCCGCGATCGCGGCCGTATTGGTCATCGCCAGCAAGGCAGCTGCCGGCATCGACGGCCAGTCCGTGCGGCAGCGCCGCATCATCGGGAGCACGTGGGCGACCGGATACCTGATCTTGCTCATCACCGCGCCAGCGGTCAGCAGTTCCGTCAGTGCGCGAACGCTCGCGCTCATTAGCTTCGCGGGTCCCGTGGTGCTCGCCGGGCTGACCTATATCCTTGCCGCCGCCCTCGGACGATACCGGCCGGCGCTCGCACTCGGGGCCTGGCTCGTGATCGTCGGTACTAGCTGCGCATGGCTGGCACCCGCGACAATCCTGGCGACCTGCGCGCTGGCGGGCGGCGGGGCGCTCCTGCTCATGGCGGTCATCGAGACCAGGCTCCGCGCGCATGACAGCTGAGACCGAGCTTGATCCCGTCATTCACGCGCCCGCGCGGCTGCGTGTGGTGGTGACACTGGCCACCCTCCGGGACGGCGACAACCTGTCCTTCACCAGATTGCAAGAACTGCTCGGGCTCACGCCCGGCAACCTCATCACCCACCTGCGCAAGCTCGAGGACGCGGGCTACGTGACGACAGTCAAGTCCGGGAGTGGCGTAGCCTCCCGGACGTCGGTCAGCCTCAGCCCGCAGGGCCGTAAGGCACTGGACAACTACACAGCGGTCCTGCGGCAGCTGCTGGATTCAGCCAGCACCAGCGGGACGAGCCCGCGATAACCAGGCGCAGCAGGCCCGGACTGAACCCGTCCGGGCTGCTGCGGGAGCCGCCAACGGATCGGTCAAGATCTTTCAGGCGGCTTCCGGCTGGGCCGCCTCGGCTGCCTCGTCCTCGGGCCGTTCGACGAGCTTGCCGTTGACGAAGGCCGCCCCGGCGCGGACGAGCGCGACCAGATGGGGTGCGTTGACCATGCGCCAGCGGCGCTGCGCGGACTCGATCAGCCTGAAGGCCATCGCCAGGGCGGCGCCCTTCGACCCGTGGCCCTTGGTGACCTTCGTCCGGAGCCTGACCGTGGCGAACGTCCACTCGATCGGGTTGGTGGCGCGCAGGTGCACCCAGTGCCCGGCCGGGTAGTCATAGAACGCCAGCAGTTCCTCCTCGTCGTCGGTGATCTTGGCGGCGGCCTTGACGGGGTGCACACGGGTTTTCTCTGCGCACTGGCCCCTGGCTTCGGCTTCCCCGCGGCGGCGCTCGCAGTGGGCCTAGTTTGATTAACTACTGATCCGGCAGGCTGGCGTCACCGCGTGGAAACTGCCTCTGAGCAGCAGAATCCCACCCCTCCCCTACGCACGCTGCAAGGACGAGAACGGGGTGTTGCCGGTGCCTGAGCATAAGTGCCGGGACATGGCCGTATTGTCAGGGCAAGAGGTTCATGATGAGGTGCGGCTGGTCGAGCCACTGCGGGGTGAAGGCGAGGCCCGTCAACCGCTCCGCGATCGCCAGCATGACCGGCAGCGGGGCGGCGGGGTGGCCCGTCGGCGGGAAGGGCAGGGGAAGGCCGGCTATGTACGGGTCCCAGAATGCCGGGTTCTCGCCGAGACGCTGGTCCGGGTCCGGCTGCTGCGGGTCGAGTTCGGCCAGGGGCGTGCCGTCGGCGCGGTACCTTATCCAGCTCCGGCCGCGGGCCGTCCAGGTGAGGCTGACCATGCTGGCCCCGGCGGTGAGGCGGTCAAACCGGAAAATGGGGCCCACCCGGTTGTGGCCCGCGACCGCGACCAGCCAGTCGCCCTCGGGCCGGAACGCCACCAGGCGTTCCCTGGCGAGCGCGGCCGCTACCGCCTTGAACGCGCCCGCCAGCGGATCCGGCCCGCCCGCCTCGCGGCC
>DAHWEX010000454.1 GCA_027326205.1 Actinomycetota bacterium | reverse complement strand
GGTGCCGAGCGCGCCGCCGAGGCCGACCGCGAGGCCAGCCGAGCCGAAGGCGAGCGGCTGCACGCCCGCCTCGAGGGCCTGCGGAACTCCGCGCAGTACAAGGCACAGGGCCGCATCGAGGACAAGCGCAGGGAAGTCGCCGCCCGTGCCGCCGACTTCGCGCGCCAGCGCGCGGGCGTCGACGCGGGCCGCCGCCGCGTCGCCGGCCTGACGGACGAGGTCGCCAAGCTCTCCCGCCGCGCCGCCGACTCCCGCGCCGCCGTCGCCAGGCACGCCGCCGACCTGACCGACGCCGCGCAGCGCTCCGGCATCGCTGACGACGGCTTCGGCCCTGCTGACCCGGGTACGACGGGTGACCCGGGTACGACGGACGACCCGGGATACCACCTCCTTTCCGCCGCCCGGGCCCGCGTAGTGGCCCGCCGGGACGACATCGGCGAGATCCGCCGCCTCCTGGAAGCCACCCGCGACGCCCGTGCGAAGCGCGACTACGCCGATCAGGAGCTCACCCGCAAGCAGGCCGCCGAGCAGCGCCAGCAGGCCGACGCCGAAGCCGCCGCGGACCGCCTCGGGCAGGTCCGCCGGGCCGCGGCCGGGTCCCTCGCCGCCTGGACCGCCCGGTGGGCCCCCCGCACGGTCGCCGCCGCGGACTGCGGCACGCTCGCCGCCGCGCTTGACCGGATCGGCGAACCGGGCGCGGCCAGCCTGCCGGAGAGCTACGACGGCTGCGTCTGCGACCGGCTGGCCGCGGCGATCGCCGCCCGCACCAGCCTGGACGACGCCCTTGCCGAGGCCAGTCGGCGCCTGGCGGACCTCAGGCAGGAACGTGACGCCATCGCGGCCGAGCGGGACGACGCGCCGCCCTCGACTGACCTGCGCCCGGCCAGCCGTGACGGTCGTGCCGGCGCCCCGCTCTGGCAACTCGTCCGGTTCGCCCCCGGCGTCCCGGACGACACCGCCGCCGCGATCGAGGGTGCCCTGTACGGCGCGGGCCTGCTCACGGCCTGGGTGCACCCAGACCCGGCGCTGACCGCCGCCGCACTGCAAGCCGCCGAAGCCGACGGCTATCTCATCCCTGGAACCCCCGTGGCCGGCGCCAGGCCAGGGAGGACCCTCGCCGACGTGCTGGTCGCCGAAGATCAGCAGCACGTGCCGTCCGACGTCGTCGTCGCCGTGCTCCGCTCTATCACCCTCGCTGACGACATCATGGCAGCGGGGTCTGACATTCCGGCCCGTCCGGGACCGGCCAGGGACGTTCCCCGGCACGCGGTCCAGCCGCGGGACCCGAACCAGCCGCGGGCGCGCCGAGCGCTCCGCCCGAGCCTCGACAGCGCCTTCGCCTTCACCAAGGCCGATCCGGCCCGGCCGCGCGGCCTGCGCGGCCTCGACTACGTCTTCGGCGACGTACCGCCGACGGCGGCGCTCACCCCGGCCCCGGCCCCGGTACCGGGGCTCGAAACGCCCCGGCCGACCCGCGAGCCTGCGCCGAAGACCGTGGTCACCACCAAGGCCCAGTTCAGCTACGGCGTCCACGTCGGTGCCCGCCCCAAGGACAAGCCCGAGTACATCGGCGCGACCAACCGGGCCGCCCGCCGCCGCGAGCGCCTCGAGGAGCAGGACCGGAACATCGCCGCCGCCGACAACTGGCGCGGCGACATCGCCCAGCGCGAGAACGACCAGCGCGAACTCCTCGACGACCTCCGCCGCGCCCGTCGTGAGCTGCCGGAAACGAGCGCGATCGCCCGGGACGCCGAGCGGGTCGGCCAGGCGGCCGCGCTCCTCGCCCACGCCCGCACCGAGGCGAGGGCCGCGGCGCAGCGCGCCGACGAGGCGCGCGCGGCGGCCGACGCCGCGGGCCGCCAGCTCAGGCACAAGGCAGCCGAGCGCCGCATGCCGACGAGGGAAGAGGAGGTCGACGCCATCGCCAGGGCCGCCGCGGAATTCGAGCAGGCGGCCGTCGCCCTGCACAGCGAGCGTGCCACCCTGGCCAGGGCCGAAGGGGACCTCGCCGAGCGCACGGCACGCCTGGACATCCAGCGCGCCGAACACCAGCAGGCCGAACGCGACGCGGCCGAGGCCGCGCGCCGCCAGGAAGCCCTGGCGGAGGAGTTCCGCACCCTCGAAGAAGCCCTCCAGCGCGACGTCCGGCACGTCCTGGAGCAGATCGGCCAAACGGACCGCGACCTCAAGCGCGCACAGCAGCGATACAACGAGCACGACCAGCGGGCACGCCAGGAGCACGACAACGTCACCGCCGCCGGTCGCGACGTCGCCAACGAGCGCGAGGCCCTGGCCGACGCGATCGGCCACCTGCGCGAGCAAGCCAGCCAGTTCGGCGACTTCGCCCGCCCCGACCTGCGTCCCCTCATCGGCGTCACCAGCGCCGCACCCTGGCCGGAACCCGGTGCCTGGCACGGAACGCGGGAGGCAGGCGAGGCGGTCGCCGCGACGATGACCAGCCAGGGCGCCGCGGATAAGGACCCCGTCGCCGAGGTCAGGCGCGCCATCCCCGGCGGCGCCGCCGAACTGCTCGACGCGTTCGGCCGGGCGACCAGGGGTGGCCGCCAGGTCACCGAGGGCACCCTCAAGAACGCCCAGGACCGCATGTCGGTCGCGCTCAAGGACTTCACCGACGCCCTCGCGATCTGCGAGGAGGACTACCGCGTCGACTTCGACCCGGGCACCCCGCTCACCGTCCACGTCATCGACGACGAGGGCCGCAAGCCGGTCGCGGCCTTCGGCCACCGGATCGACGAGCGCGCCAAGGACCAGGGCATCCTGCTGGAGGACCGCGAGCGCAAGGTGCTCGAGGACGAACTGCTCGCCTCGCTGGCGAGCCAGATCCACGCCAGGGTGATCGCCGCCCGCGACCTGACCAGGAACATGAACGCCGACACGCGGTCCAAGCCCATGTCGAGCGGCATCTCGATCGGCATCCGCTGGGCCCAGTCGGACAAGATCACCGACGCCCAGCGTCAGGCGTCCCGGCTCCTTGACCGCGACCAGCCGGGTCCGGACCGCCTCGCCGAACTGCGGGCGGTGCTGCGGGACATGATCCGCGAGTACCGCGCCGCCCACCCGCGGGCGACCTACCGCGAGGCCCTGGCCGCGGTTCTGGACTACCGGAGCTGGCACTCCTTCGAGCTGGTCATCCTCACCCCGGGGGAGGGGGAGCAGCGGCTGACCCGGGCCAGGCACTCGGTGATGTCGGGCGGGGAGAAGTCGGCGGCGATCCACCTGCCGCTGTTCGCCGCCGCGAACGCCCTGTACTCCAGCGCCAAGCCCGACTGCCCGCGGCTGATCGCCCTGGACGAGGCGTTCGTCGGCATCGACGAGCGCTACAAGCCCGATCTGTTCGGCCTGGCGGTCAAGTTCGACCTGGACCTGTTCATGACCGGCCACGACCTGTGGGTCACCACCGCCACCGTCCCGATGATCGCCCACTACGACCTGCTCCACGACAAGGTCACCAGGACCACCAGCGCCCTGCTGCTGCTGTGGGACGGCCGCCAGCTCATCGACGCGACGGCGGGCTTCCGGGACAACGAGGCCCTCACCACGGAGCTCCTGGGCTTCCGCCCCACCAGGCACACCCCCCTGGGCGCGGACGCCACCCTGTACATTCCCGCCCTCGGCCCGGACCCGTCAGGCTCAGCGGACGACGAAGACTGATGAGGGTGGATTCCGCGACCGACCGGGCCCGGTACGGTCCGGCCGGACAGAATAAAAGCATCCGCCGGGTCAGTCGAGGTAGGCGGAGGCCTGCAGGGAAGGTCACGTGCTCGAACACGATGCGCCCGCGGACGGGCGAGGGCAGGGCGGCGGGTTCGGCGGGCGCCACCACGGCCGGGACGGTGGCTAGCAGTTCGTCGAGGTTGTCCATGGAGAGGGCGTTCTCGTACAGGGTGGAGAAGGAGGAGAAGATCTGCTGGATGCCGTTCTGGACGGCATTGGTAGCAGCGAAACCGACGGGCCCTTGCCCGGGCGATCCCGGTTACCAGGCTGCTATCAGGTCGGCCGGGGTGAAGACGGCGTCCGCGTGCGCGGTGGACGCTCCGGAGCGGGAGATCGCGATGAGCGGGACCGGGTCGCCGGTGACCCGGTCGCGATGCCGCTGGAGCGCGACCAGGTCGTGCTCGTCGAACTGGCCTGTCTCCAGCCACTTGACCGAGCCGAGGAAGAGCAACTGCCGGGCGACCGGTTCCCGGTCGGCGCCGACGATGTCGATCTCGACGTCGTTGCTGCGAGTCCAGTAGCCGCCGATCACCGGCGCGGCCGGGATGCCCTGGGCGGGCAGCAGGCGGGCGAGCGCCTCGCGGACGAGCGGTTCGACGGCGCGGCCGCGCCAGTCGGTCCAGCTCCGCTCGATCCGGGCCAGCGTCAGGTCCGACCGCATCCGGTCTACCTCGGCCAGGTGCGGGCCGAGAAATGCGAGCCAGAACCGCAGGTAGGAATCGGTGATCCGGTACCGGCGTTCCTTCGACGCGGACAAGCTGACCGGCAGTTCGCCGGCCACGACGCCCTTATCGATCAGCAGGCCGGCGGCGCGGGTCAGCGTGGAATGGGCGATGCCCCCGGCGGCCCGGGCGATGTTGGTGAAGGTCCGCTCGCCGCTGCCGATCGCGGCCAGGAC
The DNA here is from genome assembly GCA_027326205.1 of Actinomycetota bacterium. Lineage (GTDB taxonomy): Bacteria > Actinomycetota > Actinomycetes > Streptosporangiales > Streptosporangiaceae > Trebonia. The sequence goes on along the minus strand of DAHWEX010000454.1, from coordinate 4,832 downwards.
CATCCGTGCCTGCGCCTGGTCCGGGAACTCCGCGGCCAGCGAGAGCTGAGCGGAGACCACCAGCGGGCTCATCGGGTTGGCCAGCTCCCGGGTGAGGAAGGACCGCGTGTCCTCGCCGTGCCGCCACCGGGCGCAGGTGATCGGCAGCCCTCCGGTAACGAGGGCGGCGTCGAAGGCCTGGGCGGCAGGCAGCCCAGCCATCGTCGCTACGTCCGCCGGGTTCAGCGGCCCGACCTTTAGTTGCGTGCCGCGCTGGTGGAACGGGCGGCCATAGGAGGTGAGCGCCTCCATCATCGACAGGTCCGACCCGACCAGGACCAGCAGCACCGGCTTGCGGGACAATTCCCGGTCCCACGACCGCTGCAGGACGCTCTCGAACGCCCCGTCAGGGTCCATCAGGTAGGGCAATTCGTCTAGGACGACGATGCTCGGCTGGTTACTAGGGAGCACTCCGCCGAGCTGGCGAAGTGCCGCAGCCCAGTTCCCCGGCACCGCCTCGGCGAAGACGGACGCGTCCGGCAGCGCTGAGGCGCGTACCGCCTCGCTGAACTCGCGCAACGGCTCGCCGCCGAACCCAATCTCAGCGGTGTAGAACACGCTGGGCACCCGCTGCTGCTCAATGAACTCCTCGACCAGCGCGGACTTGCCGATGCGCCGCCGCCCCCGGACGATCACGCACTTACCCGGCCGCTCCCCACCAGTCTTACCCCGGACCTCATCAAGCAGCCCGCTAAGCAAGGTCAGCTCACGCCGCCGTCCCACGAACCCCGTCATGAACACCCCTGAGAGACTGTCTGTAAAGATACTTCCAATAGAGATAGTATCTAAACAGAAAGTATTTATAGGCTCCACCAGGTTCCGCTTCAGCGCGTGACGGGCTGATCCCGGAAACCGGCCGGATGACGGCGACGAGCCGTTAGAGGCGGGGGTCGACGGGCTCGGATTCCAGGGCGAGGACGGCGAAGACCGACTGGTGCACCTTCCACAGCGGCTCGTGCCCGGTGAACGCGGTGAGCGCCTCGATGCCGAGGCCGTGCTCGCGCTGGGCGAGCTGGCGCTTCTTGCCCAGGTGCCGCGTCCGCAGCAGGTCGAGCGACCCGGTGTAGTCGGGTCCGTAGATGATGCGCAGGTACTCGCGGCCGCGGACCTTCAGGCCCGGCTGGATTCGGACGCCGGCCAGGTCGGCCGGCTTGACCACGGTCCCCTCGCCGCCGGCGGCGGTCAGCTCTAGCCACCAGTCGGCGGCCGCGGCGCGCTCCCGCTCCGAGGACAGGTCCACGAAACGGTGCCGGGTCGGGGTGATGAGGTCGCCGCGCAGCCGCGCCAACTGCGCGAGGTGCCACGTGTGCGGCTCGGTGAGCGCGAGCGCGCGTCCCTCGCAGGCGAGGACCTGGAACGGCGCGAGCGTGATCCCCTTCAGCCCGTCGACGGGCCGGCAGTAGGCGGCGTACGCGTCGCGGAAGGCGGCGGCGTCGGCGAGCCGCCGCCGGGTCCGGCCGGCCAGGGCCGTGACGTCGAGGCCGCGGGCCGCCGCCGCCTCCAGGGCGGCCAGCGCCTCCGGCAGGGCGTGCCGGGCGGCGGCGCCGACGGAGGCGTACTGCGTCTTGATCAGGTCGGTCGCCTTGGCCGACCAGGGCAGCAGCTCGCAGTCCAGGGCGAGCCAGTCCGTCTCCAGCGATTCGAACAGCGGGGCCGCGGCGGTGCGGAGCCGGGCGACGAGTTCCGTGGTGTCCTCGAAGAACGGCCGGCCGGTGCGCGTGTAGACGACGCCCGTGGTGCCGTCGCCGACGCCGAACCGCCTCATCGCGGCGGCCTCGTCCCTGGCGATCACGGCGATCGCCCGCGAGCCCATGTGCTTCTCCTCGCAGACCACGCGGGTGACGCCCCACGCGGCGTACTCCTCGAAGGCCTGCTCGGGATGCTCCAGGAACCCGTCCCGGGCGGACGCCGCGGCCGGCGACATGGTGGGCGGCAGGTAGACCAGCCAGCGCGGGTCGACGGCGAACCGGCTCATGATCTCCAGGGCGGCGGCGGCGTTCTCCTCGGGGATCTTCACCTTGCCCGCGTGGGCGGTCTCCAGCCAGCGGGTGCCGGTGACGTCGGCGGCCCGCAGCACGGACGGCTCACGGTCCGCGGGCCGCGGGGGCGCGAGCGGGCGGACCGGGGCGTACCACTGCCGCTCGGCGGGAACCGAGACGATCTCGCGCTCGGGGTAGCGCAGCGCGGTCAGCGAACCGCCGAAGACCGCGCCGGTGTCCAGGCAGATGGTGTTGTTGACCCACTCGGCCGCGGGCACCGGGGTATGGCCGTAGGCGACCACCGCCCGGCCGCGGTACTCCTGCGCCCACGGGTAACGCACGGGCAGGCCGAGCTCGTCGGTCTCGCCGGTGGTGTCACCGTAGAGGGCGAAGGACCGCACCCGCCGGGACGCCCGGCCGTGGTAGGACTCCTTGAGCCCGGCGTGCGCGACCACGAGCTTTCCGTCGTCGAGCACGTAATGGCTGATCAGGCCGTCCATGAAGTCCAGGGCGGCCGCGGCGAAGTCGTCGGGCCCGGCCGCGAGCTGTGCCAGCGACTCGGCCAGGCCGTGCGACACGGTGACGTTGGCGCCGTTCAGCGCGCGCACCAGCTTGGCCTCGTGGTTGCCGGACACGCACAGCGCGCTGCCCGCCTTGACCATGCCCATGACCAGCCGCAGCACGCCCGGGGTGTCGGGGCCGCGGTCGACGAGGTCGCCGACGAAGACCGCCTGCCTGCCCGCGGGGTGCACCGCGCCGACGGCGGCGCCGCCGTCGGCGTACTCGAGCCGCCAGCCGAGCCGGGCCAGCAGTGTCCGCAGCTCCGCGGCGCACCCGTGTACATCACCGATGATGTCGAACGGGCCGTGGTTTTCCGTGCGGTCGTTCCATGGCCGCTCCCGGGTGACCACGACGGACTCGATGGCGTCGCCGCGCAGGAGGTGCACCCGGCGAAAGCCCTCCCGCCGCAGTCGGGGCAGCGACCGCTTCAGGTCCCGGTGCTGCCGCGACACGACGTGGGGGCCGAAGTCCCGCTCGGGACGCTGCCGGTTCCGCTCGACCGCGAGCGACTCGGGCACGTCCAGGACGATGGCGTCGGCCAGCACGTCGTGGTCGCGGGCGAGCTTCACCAGGGACGCGCGGGCGTCGGCCTGGACGTTGGTCGCGTCCACGACGGTCAGCAGCCCGCGCCGCAGGCGGGTGCCCACGATGTAGTGCAGCACGTCGAACGCGTCCGGGGTCGCCGACTGGTCGTTCTCGTCGTCGGCGACCAGGCCGCGGCAGAAGTCGCTGGACACGACCTCGGTGGGCCTGAAGTGGGTGCGGGCGAACGTCGACTTCCCGCTCCCGGACACGCCGACCAGCACCACCAGCCCCGCCGCCGGGACAGCCACCTGCGGGTCAGCGACCTGCGGGTCAGCGGGGTCCTGCGGGACCTGGGGAATGTCAGTCACGGACAGCCACCTCCCGGGTGAAGACCGCCATCTGGGTCGGGGCGCCGCATGCCTCGTCCACGGCACCGATGCCGGCGCGTTCCACCGCGTACCCGTACGCGGCGGCGACCCGGTCCGACCACTGGGCGAACCGGGCCCGGTCCCATTCGAAGCGGTGATCGGGGTGACGCAGGCCGGCCAGCCCCTCGTACAGCACGTTGTACTCGCTGTTGGGGGTGGTCACGATGACCGCTCCGGGCCGCGCGTCCCCGAACACCACGTGCTCCAGGGCGCCGAGCCGCGGCGGGTCGACGTGCTCGATGACCTCCATCAGCACGGCGGCGTCGTAACCGCGCAGGCGCGGGTCCTCGTACGTCAGGGCGCCCTGGAACAGCGCGACGCGGGCCGACTGCCGCTCGCTCATGCGGTCGAGGCGCAGCCGCCGCGCGGCGTGCCGCAGCGAGCGGGCGGAGACGTCGCAGCCGGCGACGCGGGTGAAGGCGGGGGTCTTCACCAGCCGGTCAAGGAACTGGCCCGGGCCGCAGCCAAGGTCGATCACGGATGCGGCCGTGAGGTCGAGCAGCGCCCGGTAGACAGCCTCGTGCCGTTCGGCGCTGAGCGGGACGCGCTTGGCTTCCGGCTGCCGGACCTCCTCGTCCTCGGCGGGCTCGAGCGTCTCCTCGACCTCATCGCCGAGTTCCGCGAGCCTGGCGAGGGCGACGCGGGCGAGGCCGCCGCCACGGCCGAGGTAGCGGCGGGTGATGAGGTCCTTGCCGGGGTGGTTCGCCAGCCAGCCCTCACCCGACCGCAGCAGCTTGTCGACCTCGTCCGGTCCCTGCCAGTAGTGCTTGGACTCGTCGAGCACGGGCAGCAGCACGTACAGCTGGCTGAGCGCGTCGGCCAGCCGCACCGCACCGCGCAGGCGCAGGCGGACATACCGGGAGTCACCCCACGCGGGGAAGGCCTCGTCGAGCGCGATCGGCTCCGCCTCGACGGTCCAGCCCAGCGGCTCGAACACGCGGCGCGCGACGTCGGCCCCGCCGCAGCAGGGCAGCACGGGAACGGTGATCTCCAGCGGTATCGCGGAGTCGGCGAGTGCCTGACGGGCGGCGCAGCGGCCCGCGCGGGCGGTGCTGAACACGTCGGCCAGCGCGACCCCGAGCAGCGACGACGCGGCATAGGAACGGTCGTTGACGTACTGCGCCAGGCTGAAGTCGGGCGAGTTCCGCGCCCGGCCGCGTGCCAGCCGGACGGGGTCGACGTCGAGCAGCAGCGCAACCGTGCAGCGCTCGGCGGTCGCCTCGGGGTAGAACACCGTGGCCACCCCGAAGGACTGCGGAAACTCCTGGACCCGTTCGGGATGCTTGTGCAGCAGGTACCC
>DAHWEX010000444.1 GCA_027326205.1 Actinomycetota bacterium | reverse complement strand
CGGCGGACTGGCCAGAGACCGACGGCCTCGCCGAGCGGGAGAACCGCTGCCTCCAGCTGGTACCCGACCACGAGCGGGCCGACATGCGCCTGGTGGACGCCGCGGCCGGGAGCCTCATGATGATCAGCGGCGCGCTCGCCGCGGGCGCCGAGGCGGAGCGCGCCGTCGTCAGCGCGCTCGCCGCCAACTTCATGTCGGTCCGGGCGCTGCGCGGCGAGCTCGACCAGTTGCCCGGCCGAGACGCCGCGGGCGACGTGGTGGCGTCGATCCTCGCGAACCCCGGCGCGCTCGACCAACTCGTCCCCGAGGTCCTGGCCATCGTCGGCTAGGACTGACGGACGTGACATGGCAGCTCCTGCGGGACATGCGTGCTGGCAGTGCCGGGCTGCCAGCCTAAGCGCGGTCCCCGCGCGCATCGTCGCAATTCCACGCGGGGGACCCGAATCGATGAATATCGGTTGACCTCTTGCGTTAAATGAGGCAATTGGAATAGCGGCTGATGCGATATCGCGGGAAATTATTTTCCCCGGCCGCCAGCCGGGCCAGGTCCGCCAGCGGCCCGTGGCGGCTGATGCTGACGAGGCGCCTAATCACTCCTGTGAGTCCCGGCTGGACGGCAATCACTTGCCGTCCAGCCGAACGTAGGTACAGTGATGGCGGGCACGCAGGAGGGATTGAACAATTTCAAAGTATTTGCGACACGGCAGGACGACTGCCCTCTACGCAATCACTTTCCTGGTTATTACGGTCGGCGCGATCTGGCTGGCGCTCCGGGTGGCCCCGCTGCAGACGGTGTCGGCCGCCGGCCAGACGGCTCAGGTCGGTGCCACGATGCCGAACGCGAGCCTGCGCGGACCGGGCGAGCTTGACCTGTTCGGCCAGGTCATGGCCACGCAGCCGGACTTTTCCGGTCCTATCAGGCCGAAGCTCTCGCTCGAGCACATCACGATCGACCCGCAGGTGGTCCAGGTGCTGCGCGCCGAGGGATCGTCGAAGGTCGCGATCACGCTGAGCCAGCAGCTAGCGTCGGGGTGGGAACGTTACTTCCTGTGGGAGACGCTCATCGCCGTGGGCTTCGCCGTGATCCCGCTGGTGGCCTTCGCCGCGGTGCGCAAGCGGCCGAAGATGTGGAAGCTGCTGGCGATCGGGATCGCCGTCGTCATCGCGGTGAACCTGGGCGGGATCGCGCTGACCGCATCAGGGACGCCGCGGGTGCTGCGGAGCGTCAGGACGCTGGACGACCTGGTGGGGGTTGACCCGCTCACCGGCACCACGGCGGCCGGCGCGGCCCAGCCGGGGGTACAGGCCGTCGTGATCGGCGACTCCACGGCCTCGGGCTGGGGGCTGCCGTGGGGCTCGAAGCCGACCGCCGAGGACCAGGCCTGCGGCCGGTCCCCGGAGTCGTACGCGGCGGACCTGGCGGCCGCCAACCAGTGGAACGTCCTCAACGTGGCGTGCGGCAGCGCGACGATCGAGAACGGGCTGCTCGGTCCCGAGGTGCTCTACAACGGCGACATCGCCCCGCCGCAGCTGCCGCAGGCCGCCGCGGCCACGCACGCCAAGGTGGTCATCGTGAGCGTCGGCGCCGACGACCTGTCCTGGTCGGTGATGACGCAGCTGTGCGCCGCGCAGACCGTCTGCGACGACAAGGTGTCCAACGCGTACTTCACCCAGCTGCTGAACACGTTCACCAGGAACTACTATCAGCTCCTGGCCGACCTCGACCAGCTCCCCGCTCACCCGGCGGTGCTGATCAACCAGTACTACTCGCCGTTCGGGGCCAGCGTGGCCTGCCTGCAGCAGTACGGGATGACCCCGGCGAAGGTCAAGGTGCTCGCCATTCGGCTGGCGCAGCTCAACAAGGTGCTGCAGCAGGGGGCCAACCTGTTCGGCTTCGGCGCGGCCGCGCCGCGGTTCACCGGGCACGAGCTGTGCACGTCCGACCCGTGGGTTCAGGGCCCGACGGATCCGGCGCCGCTGCACCCGAACGCGGCGGGCGAACTGGCGATCGCGCTGGCCGATCAGCAGGCGTTCCCGTTGCTTTCGCCGTCGCCGGTCCAGCTCCCGTCCCCGTCTCCGACGCCGTCTTCGGCACAGTCCCGTTACCTGGGCTAACCCCGTCGCAGCGGCGCCTATGCCAATGACAATGCGGCACCGGGTGCCAATGGCGCTCTCGCGGGATCCGGCGGGCATTCCGCCGGGAAAAATACCATAACGCTTTAGCGCAATTAAGCGCTGCCCCGTATTGATGGGTGGCACTACCTCCCAGGAATCTGCGACACTTCGTATTCTACGGTGCGCCGCTCCCGGCGTAATGAGTGACCTGCGGGTACGCGGGGTGCCAGGGGAGTCGCGGAGCTGGCGAAGCTCCCGACGGGAAGCTTGCGGAGATGGAATTAGAGATGAATTGTCCACAATGTCAGGCAATGAACGGACCGGGCGCCGGATTCTGCGGAAGCTGCGGGGCGCGGCTCGCGGCACCGGGCGCTGCTCCCGCCGGGGCGGGCGGCTACCCGCCGGCCCCGGAAGTGCCGTTCGGGTATGACCCCGCCGAGGCCCCGACCGGGTACAACGCGCCGGGTGAGGGCAACGCAGGCGGGGGCTATGGCGCTCCTGGCAACAAGAACACGCCGCCCGGGGACGGGCCCGCGAGCGGTCAGGTGCCCAACGGGTACATGCAGAACCAGTACCAGCAGGGGACCTACCAGCCGGGCGGAGGGTCGTTCCAGCAGCGCACGTCCCCGAAGGGGCTCCCTCCGGTGAACTTCGACCTGACCCGGCTCACCAAGGTCGACAAGACCGTCGCGGTCGCGACGTTCGTCACGATGATCTCCTTGTGGCTCCCGTGGTACACCGCGACGTACCTGGGGCAGCCCTACGCGTCGATCAGCGGGACCGGAGACCACGGCTGGCTGTGGCTTGAGTTCATCCTCGCGCTCGCCTTGCTCGGCTACCTCACGGCCCGCGCCGCCTGGGACGCGCTCCCGGTCAACCTGCCGCTCTCGCACGACCGGTTGCTGATCGCGGGGACCGGCGTGCAGTTCCTGCTCATCCTGATCGGCTTTCTCGCCCTGCCGTCCAGCGACAGCAACGCGGGGATCTCGATCGGCTGGGACTTCGGCTCCTTCCTCGCGCTGATCGGGGCGATCGTGGCCGGCGGCCCGGTCATCTACCCGGCCGTCAGGTCTTACCTGGACAGCCGCAAGGCCGCGGGCCCGAGGCCCTACTAGCGCGACCCGCTGGCCAGACGGCGGCTGAGCCCCCGGGATCGGCGTCCCCGGTGCTCAGCCGCCGTGGACCCCGTCCGCGGTTAGTTCCGCGACGAGCCGGCGAGCCTGCCTGGCGGCCCGGCCCTCGGGGTTGTGCAGGTCGAAGATCCGGCTGGCCTCGCGCGCGTGCTCGAGCGCGCCCTCGAGGTCGCCGAGGGCGCGGTACACCTTGGCGAGCAACTGGTGCGTGTCGGCCATCGCCCGCGACTCGTGGGCGCCGTTGTGCGCGGTCTCACAGGCCAGGGCGAGTTCCAGCGCCTGCCGGGCCTGGCCGGGCTCCCCCAGCAACAGCAGGGCGCGGGCCTCGTAGCGGCGGC
>DAHWEX010000351.1 GCA_027326205.1 Actinomycetota bacterium | reverse complement strand
TGGTGCTGCTGTCCGGGTGCGACAAGACCACGCCGGGCCTGCTGATGGCGGCGGCCAGCGTCGACCTGCCCGCGGTGATGGTCACCGGCGGGCCCATGCTCAGCGGGAAGTACCGGGGCACGGACGTGGGCTCGGGCACGTCGGTGTGGCGGTTCGAGGAGGACCTGCTCGCCGGGCGGATGACCGAGGACGAGTGCGCGTTCGCCGAGGGCTGCATGGCCCGGTCCAACGGGCACTGCATGACGATGGGCACCGCGTCCACGATGGCGTCGATGGCCGAGGCGCTGGGCATGCAGCTGCCGTACTCGGCGACCTGGCCCGCCGTTGACGCCCGCCGGTACTCCACCGCGCAGCAAGCCGGGCAGCGGATCGTCGCCATGGTGGAGGAGGACCTCACCCCGGAGAAGATCATGACCCGGGCGGCCTTCGAGAACGCGATCCGGGTCAACGCGGCGATCGGCGGGTCGACGAACGCGGTCATCCACCTGCTCGCCATCGCCGGCCGCCTCGGCGTGCCCCTCGCGCTCGGCGACTTCGACACGCTGGCCAGGGACGTCCCCACGCTGGTGAACCTGCAGCCCAGCGGCAAGTACCTGATGGAGGACTTCTGCTACGCCGGGGGCCTGCCCGCCGTCATGCGCGAACTCGGGCCGCTGCTCCACGGCGGCGCCCTGACCGTCACCGGGCGCAGCGTGCGCGAGAACGTGCGGGACGCCCCGGTCTGGAACCGTGACGTCATCATGCCGCTGCAGGCGCCGTTCCAGGCGCCGGGCACGGGCACCGCGGTGCTGCGCGGCAACCTCGCCCCCGGCGGCGCGGTCGTCAAGCAGTCCGCCGCGTCGCCGCACCTGCTCAGCCACCGCGGTCGCGCGCTCGTCTTCGACTCGCCCGAGGCGTACTACCGGGTCGCCGCCGACGAAGACCTCGACGTCACGGAGGACACCGTGCTGGTCATCCGCTACTGCGGGCCCAAGGGCTACCCGGGCATGCCGGAGACGGCCAACGTCCCGCTGCCCGCGAAGCTGCTCAAGCGCGGGGTCAAGGACATGGTCCGGATCTGCGACGGCCGCATGTCCGGCACCGCCTACGGCACCGTCGTGCTGCACGTCGCGCCGGAAGCGGCCGCCGGCGGACCGCTGGCCCTGGTCCAGACCGGCGACTGGATCACCCTCGACGTCCCGGCCCGCACCCTCAGCCTCGACGTCCCCGACGACGAGCTCGCCGCCCGCGGGGCCGCCTGGACCCCGCCCCCGGCCCCCGCCGCCCGGGGCTGGACCTGGCTTTACACCCAGCACGTGCAGCAGGCCGACACGGGCTGCGACCTGGACTTCCTCATCGGCTCAAGCGGCCACCAGGTCGGCCGCGACTCCCACTGAGCGCGGCCGCGGCCAGGTGGAACGCGCGCCCGTTCGGTGGCACTCTCTTTCATCCCGAACGGGCCGTTGCCTCACCTGGCCCCGCCGCGGGCCGCTCCGGGCCGGGGGCCGGCCGCGCCGTGGCCGCCGCCCGTTCGGCGAGCCGCTTGCGCTGCGGGACCACCGTGTACTTGGGATCCCTGGCGGAGGCCAGGCCGGCGTGAAAGACGCCCCACCGCGTCGCGGCGGACGCGCCGATCAGGGCCGCGCCCGAGACGGCGGCGAGCACCCGGCGGGACCGGCCCAGCGGAATCGCGGGCACTCCGGACAGTGCCGCCCCGGTCGCGCCGAAGGCCGCCAGGGCCTGGCCGGCGCGTATGTACCGGCCGCCGCGGCCGGCGCGGTACGGCTCGGCGACCAGCCCGATGCGCCGGGTCATCCGCTCGAAGGCGACCATCTCAAGCACCTGGCCGAGCAGGGCCAGGTTCCTGGCCGGCCCGGACTCCTCGGCCGGCGCGGCGAGCAGGCCCAGGCCGCCGGCCGCCATCGCGGCCGACCCGGTGAACACGAACGGCAGCTCGCCGTAGCCGTCATGCCAGGCCGGCACGGCGGTGTCGCCGATCAGCACCGCGGTGTAGGCGGCCACGGCCGGGCCGAGCAGCGCCGCGCCCGCCGTCGCGACGGACCCGATCCTGGGCAGCCGCCCGGTGAGCGCGGTGGCGGCGGCCACCCCGGCGGCGGGCAGGTAGCCGCCGAGCAGCCAGGAGCCGACGCTCATCGGCGAGGTCACCTTGAACACCCGCATCATGTTGACGAACCGCGCGGGCCGCCCGAGGTCGTGGACCAGCGCGGCCACCGACAGCGCGCCGGCCGCGGCCGCGCCGGCCTTGGCCACCCGGCTCAGCGCGGGCCGGCCGGTGAGGTCGGCGCCCGCGGCGAGCAGGGACGACCCGCCGGCCAGGCCGCCGAGGAAGAAGTACCCGGCGATGTCCCTGGCCTCCCAGGTCGGCGCGTTGAGGATGGGCTTGCCGTAGTAGGAGGTGAACTCCGCCTCCGGCACCACCGGCCGTTCGGCCTTCCGCCCGCGCCGCCAGCGCCGGGTGCCGTCGCCGTCCGCCGCCGTCGCCGGCCCGCCCGCGTCCCGTCCGGGCTTCTTGCCGCGCGGTCCCTGCCGGGTGACCTCGCTCATCGCCGCCCGCCCCCGCCGAGCCGCCCGGCCAGCGCCTCGACGGCGAACGAGGCCGCCGCCGCGGCGGCGAGCGTCACCGCCGCCGCCCCGGCATGCCGCCACATCGACGGCAGGTCCCGGGTGGTCACCACCGGGTCCGGCGGCAGCCCGTACACCTCCGGCTCGTCGAGCAGCAGGAAGAACGCCCCGTCGCCGCCCACGCCGTCGGCCGGGTCGTTCCCGTACAGCCGCGCGCTGTCCTCGCCCGCCGCGTGCAGTTCGCTGACCCGCGCCTGCGCCCGCTCGCGCAGTTCGTCGAGCGGCCCGAACTGGATGGATTCGGTGGGGCAGGCCTTGGCGCAGGCCGGCTCCATGCCCGCGCCGAGCCGGTCGTAGCACAGCGTGCACTTCCAGGCCCGGCCGTCCTCCTTGCGCTGGTCGATGACCCCGTACGGGCAGGCGGGGATGCAGTAGCCGCAGCCGTTGCAGATGTCGGACTGGACGACGACGGTGCCGAACTCGGTGCGCATCAGCGCCCCGGTGGGGCACACGTCGAGGCAGGCCGCGTGCGTGCAGTGCTTGCACACGTCCGACGACATCAGCCAGCGCAGCCCGCCGCCGGGCGCGCCGTCGTCCGGTGCCGCCGTGCGCTGCTCGATGAACGCCACGTGCCGCCAGGTGTCCGCGCTGAGCCCGGCCGTGTTGTCATACGACATCCCGGTGAGGACCAGGCCGTCCTCTGGCACGTGGTTCCACTCCTTGCAGGCGACCTCGCAGGCCTTGCAGCCGATGCACACCGAGGTGTCGGTGAAGAACCCCATCCGTGGCTGCGTGCCCGGGTAGCTGTCCATGCCATCGGGCCGCGTGGTCAGCGGCACGTCTATCGCGGTCACGGCTCTGTCCCCGTCCGTTCGGTAATCCCCGCCCGCCGCTGGTAGTCCCGGACCAGCGCGGGACGCGCCGCCCCGATCGGACGCCGGCCGGGCCTGATGTCACAGGCGAACGCCTTGGTCTCCTGAATGTGGACGTTCGGGTCGAGGCTGATCTCGATCAGGTCGTTGACCGAGTCGCCGGTGCTGTAACCCGACCACCCCCAGTGGTACGGCAGCCCGACCTGGTGCAGTCGCCGCCCCTGCACGGTCAGCGGCGGTATCCGCTCGGTCACGAGCACGCGCGCCTCCACCGCGTTCCGCGCGGTGACGATCGTCGCCCACCCCAGGTGCGTGAGGCCGCGCTCGGCGGCGAGTTCCGGCGACACCTCGCAGAACAGCTCCGGCTGCAGTTCGGACAGGTACGGCAGCCAGCGGCTCATCCCGCCGGCCGTGTGGTGCTCGGTCAGCCGGTACGTGGTGGCGACGTAGGGGAACACCGCCGCGCCGGGGGCGCCGCCGCTCGGCTGCAGCCGGTTATCCGGGTGCACGAACGCCAGCACCTGCCGGACCGGGTTGCGCTGCTGCCGGTACAGCAGGTTGGGGAGCGGGGAATCCTGCGGTTCGTAGTGGGCGGGCAGCGGCCCGTCGAGCAGCCCGGCGGGCGCGAACAGCCACGCCTTGCCGTCGGACTGCATGATGAACGGGTCGCGCCCGCTCAGCGCCGCGTCCCCGCGTGCGTCCGCGGGCGGCTGGTAATCGGGCGCCTTGTCGGGGGTGAAGTCGGGGACATCGTGCCCCGTCCACTTTCCCTGCTCCGCATCCCACCAGATCAGCGCCTTGCGCTCGCTCCACGGCTTGCCGTCCGGGTCGGCCGAGGCGCGGTTGTAGATGATGCGCCGGTTGGCCGGCCAGGCCCAGCCCCACTCGGGTGCGATCCAGTGCTGCTCCCGGCCGGGCTTGCGCCGCGCGGCCTGGTTGGCCCCGTCGGCGTAGACGCCGCAGTAGATCCAGCAGCCGCACGTGGTGGACCCGTCGTCCTTCAGCTGCAGGTACGCCGTCAGCGGCGTGCCGTCGGCGTCCCGGCCGTTCACCTCGGCGAGCACCGCCTCCGCCGACGGTTCCGCGATGGCCCCCTCGACCGGGTAGTCCCAGGTGAGGTCGAGCACCGGCCGGTCCATCTCGTCGGCCGACCCGCGCAGCTTCGACCGGATCAGCCGTCCCAGGTGATAGGTGAACCACAGGTCGCTGCGCGCGTCCCCGGCCGGCTCGACCGCGGCGTGGTGCCACTGCAGCAGCCGCTGGGTGTTGGTGAAGCTGCCGTTCTTCTCGGTGTGCGCGGCGGCGGGCAGGAAGAACACCTCGGTGCCGATGTCGCGCGTGCGCAGTTCGCCGCTGTCGATCTCCGGCCCGTCCTTCCAGAACGTGGCCGTCTCGATCAGCGAGAAGTCCCGCACCACCAGCCAGTCCAGCTTGGCCAGGCCGAGCCGTTGCAGCTTGCCGTTGGCCGAGCCGACCGCGGGGTTCTCGCCGTAGATGAAGTAACCCGCGCAGTCCCCGGCAAGCTGGGCCATCACGGTCTCGTAGGTGGAGTGGCTGCCGGTCAGCCGTGGCAGGTAGTCGAAGCAGTAGTCGTTCGCCTCGGTCGCGGCGTCACCCCACCAGGCCTTGAGCAGGCTGACCGTGTAGGCCCGCATGTTCGCCCAGAACCCGCGGTCCGTGCCCTCCGCGGCCACGAAGGCGTCCAGGTTCTCGTTCGAGTGCGCGTGCGGCATCGGGATGTAGCCGGGCAGCAGGTCGAACAGCGTCGGGATGTCGGTGGACCCCTGGATGGAGGCGTGCCCGCGCAGCGCCATGATGCCGCCGCCGGGCCGGCCGATGTTGCCGAGCAGCGCCTGCAGGATCGACGCCCCCCGGACGTACTGCACGCCCACGGTGTGCTGCGTCCAGCCGACGCTGTAGACCCAGGCGGTGGTGCGGTCCCGGCCGGAGTTGCGGGTAACCAGCTCGCAGACGCGCCGGAAGGCCTCCTGCGGCACACCGCAGGCCTGCTCCACGGCCTCCGGCGTGTACCGGGCGTAGTGCCGCGCCAGGATCTGGAACACGCACCGCGGGTGCTCAAGGGAAAGGTCGACGTTCGGCCTGCCGACGTGCGCGCCGCCGGAGCCGTGCGCCTCGCCGCGGGCGGCCTCCCGCACGCCCGACCGCGCCCGGTCCTCGAACTCCTGGTCGCGCTCGCCCGACGCGGCCTGCACCTCGGCTCCCTCGTACTCCCAGGTCCGGATGTCATACGTCCGCCGCTCCGGGTCGAAGCCGGAGAACAAGCCGTCCAGGTCCTCGGTGTCGGCGAAGTCCTCGGTGATGATCGTCGCGGCGTTGGTGTAGTTCACCACGTAGTCGCGGAAGAACTTCCCGCTGGTCAGCACGTAGTTGATCAGGCCGCCGAGGAACACGATGTCCGAGCCCGCGCGCAACGGCACGTGCAGGTCGGCCACCGCGCTGGTGCGGGTGAAGCGGGGGTCGATGTGGATCACGGTGGCGCCGCGCGCCTTGGCCTCCATGACCCACTGGAACCCGACCGGGTGGCACTCGGCCATGTTGGAACCCTGGATCACGATGCAGTCGGAGTTCTGCAGGTCCTGCAGGGCCGTGGTGGCGCCGCCGCGGCCGAACGAAGTCCCCAGACCGGGGACGGTGGAGGAGTGTCAAATACGGGCCTGGTTCTCGATCTGCACCGCCCCGAGCGCGGTGAACAGCTTCTTGATGAGGTAGTTTTCCTCGTTGTCGAGCGTGGCGCCGCCCAGCGAGGCGAACCCGAGCGTCCGCCTGAGCCGCTTCCCGTCGTCGGTCGCCCACTGCCAGCCGTCCCGGCGGGCCGCGATCACCCGGTCGGCGATCATGTCCATCGCCTCGTCCAGGCTGAGCGGCTCCCACTCCGTGCCGTGCGGGCGCCGGTACAGCACCTCGTAGCGCCGCGCCGACCCGGTGGTGAGCTGCAGGCTCGCCGACCCCTTCGGGCACAGGCGCCCCCGGGACACCGGCGAGTCCGGGTCGCCCTCGATCTGGACGACCTTGCCGTCGCGCACGTACACGTCCTGCCCGCAGCCCACCGCGCAGTACGGGCAGACCGACTTCACCACCACCTCGGCGTCGGCGGTGCGCGGGGTCAGGCGCGAGCTTTCCGCGCTCTTGACCGCCGCGCCCCGGCCCGTCCGGTCAGGCCCCGTCGCCTGCCGGTACGCCGGCCATCCCTCGATCCAGGTCCGGACACCCATGGACGGCATCTCCCCCTTCTTGGCTCAAGGTGTGACCACCTCGCCTGTGACCTACCTTGCCGCGACCCGGCTAAACGTCCCGCTCCGGCAGCGATGCCCGGTCCGTCGCGCGACGAGCCCGGTCGGACGCGGCACGTTTGCCCGTCCCTGCCCGGGGAAGAGGGGCGCCCATGGCCAACCAGAACCCCGGCGGGGACGCCGGGCAGCAGGACGGGAAGCGGTCAGCTCAGGCGGCCGGCCCGCTGGCCGGAGAGCCGCGCCGCCGCCCCCAGCTCGCGGCGGGCCCGGTGTCCGCGGGCCACCGCGTGGCCGTGTGGGTCGCCTGGTGGGTCGTCTTGATGTCGCTGTGGGTGGCGGCCGACGACTCGCTCGCGGGCGACGAACTGCTGGTGGGCGCGGCCGTGGCCGCGGCCGCGGCCACGGCGGCGGAGCTCGTCGGCCACCAGGCGGACGTCCGGCTCCGGGTCAGGGCCGCCTGGCTGCCCCGGGCGGCCGGCCTGCCGGGGCAGGTCGTCAGGCACACCGTGCTCGTTTTCTGCGCGCTCGCCAGGGCGCTGTTCACCAAGGCGCCGCCGCCGCGGGGCCGCTTCCGTGAGCTTCCCGTCCGGTACGGCGACGACACGCCGCTGGGCGTGACCAGGCGCGTGCTGCTGACCGGCGCCCGCAGCCTCGCCCCGAATGAGTTCGTTCTCGGCATCGACCCCGAGCGCGACGTCATGGTCACCCATCAGCTGGTGGAGGAGCGGTGACCAGCTTCGTGGTCGCCGCGATCGCCATGCTGATAGCGCTGGCGCCGGCCGGGCTCGTCCTCGCCCGCGGCACGCTGGCCGACGCGCTGGTCGGGTTCGAGCTCCTCACCTCCGTCGCGGTGCTGATCTTCGCGCTGCTCGCCGAGGGCTTCAAGCGGCCCAGCCTGTTCGAGTTCCCGGTGATCCTCGCCGTGCTGCTGTTCGGCAGCGGCCTGGTGTTCGTCCGCGCCCTGGAACGCTGGCTGTAGGGGAGGCGCGCCGATGACCAGGCAGATCATCACCGACGTGCTGCTGGGCCTTGCGGTGCTCGTCGTCGCCGCCTCCGCGCTTGGCGTGGCCATCATGCCGGACGCCTACGCGAGGCTGCATTACGTCACCCCGGCGGCCGTCGTGGCCCCGGTGCTCGTCGCGCTCGCGGTCTTCGTGACCGAGGGGCTGGACGAGAACACCGGCGAGACGGTGCTCGCGCTGTTCTTCATGATCGCCGCGGCCCCGTTCCTGTCC
>DAHWEX010000432.1 GCA_027326205.1 Actinomycetota bacterium | reverse complement strand
TCTTCACGGTGGCCGGCGAGGAACTCGGCTTCGTGGGCTGCGCGGTCATCGTGGCGATGCTGGCGTTCATCGTCATGCGCGCGATCCGCGCCGCCCAGGTCGCCGAGGACATGTACGGCATGCTGGTCGCCGCGGGCGTCGCGGTCTGGTTCGCCTTCCAGTCGTTCGTGAACGTCGGCATGACGATCGGCATCATGCCGATCACCGGCCTGCCGCTGCCCTTCGTGTCCTACGGCGGTTCGGCGGTCTTCGCCGACATGATCGCCATCGGCCTGCTGCAATCGGTGCGACGCCGTCACACCCTATTCATATGACCGGCGGCGGCGGGTAATCTGGCGCGATGACGCAGGCGAATATGGGGTTTGATCCGTCGGTGCCGAGCCCGGCCCGGGTGTGGAACTACTGGATCGGCGGCAAGGACAACTTCGCCGCCGACCGGGCGGTGGGGGACCGGGTGCTTGACGTGCTGCCCGAGGTCGCGGTGGTCGCCCGGCTGACCCGCGGGTACCTCAGGCAGACCGTGGAGACCCTGGCGGGGGACTACGGCATCCGGCAGTTCCTGGACATCGGCTCCGGCCTGCCGACGGCGGACAACACGCACCAGGTGGCGCAGCGGGTCGCCCGGGACGCGCGGGTCGTGTACACCGACAACGACCCGGTGGTGATCCGGCACGCCGCGGCCCTGCTCGACTCCACGCCCGCGGGCCGCTGCGACTACATCGAGGCGGACCTGCGGGACACCGACGCCATCCTCCAGGGCGCGGCCCGCACCCTGGACTTCAACGAGCCGGTCGCGGTCCTGCTCTTCCAGGTGCTCCACTTCATCCCGGACGCCGACGACCCGTACGGGATCGTCGCCCGCCTCATGGCCGGCGTCGTCCCCGGCAGCTACCTGGTCATCGTGCACGCCTCGAGCGACGTCGGGACGGACGTCGGCTCGGAGATACAGGCGCGCTACAACCAGATGATGGGGCCGCAGATCGCGATGCGCAGCCGCGACGAGGTGGCCCGCTTCTTCGACGGCCTGGAAATGACCGGCGAGGGGCTGATCTCGGGCCAGGGCTGGACCTCCGCGGGCGGC
Source organism: Actinomycetota bacterium (assembly GCA_027326205.1). Taxonomy (GTDB): domain Bacteria; phylum Actinomycetota; class Actinomycetes; order Streptosporangiales; family Streptosporangiaceae; genus Trebonia. The sequence goes on along the minus strand of DAHWEX010000432.1, from coordinate 2,180 downwards.
ACCCGCCACGCCGAGACCTCCGGCATCTCCGCCCAGATCCGGCTGGGAGCCGGGGCGGCGGCGGCCGCGCGGCTGGCGGACTCGGACGGGATGAGCTTCGGCCACGCCGGGATGGCCCGCAAGCCGTTACGCCGTCACGCCGTCACCAGCGGACCGCCACGCCGAAGCGGTCGGGGTACCGCAGGCCGGGCATGCCCTGCTCAGCGAGGACGAGGCTCACCAGGCGGGGATCGTTTCCTCGATGGTGAACGGCGCGTCCGGGCCGCCGAGGCCAGTGCGGATCCAGCTGGGCGCCAGGAGCAGCATCGCGGGCGACGACTCGGGCTGGCGGGCCGCGAAGCTCCGCATGAGCATGTTCAGCGCCGCCTTGCTGCCGCGGTAGATCTCCCGCGTCCCGGCCGTGTTGCGGGCGATGCTGCCCCGCCCCGACGACCTGGCGCCGGTGACGCCGTCATCCGGCACTAGGTCCTGGAGCTCTTCGATCACCCGCATCGTGCTCAGCGCGTTCGTGATCATCACGGGCTGGGAGCGCGCCGAAGCCGAGTCGCAGCGCCGCCGGCCCGACAGTACCGGTGTTCCCCGCCGCCCGGTGCCCGCGCGCCGACGCGGACTGATGCCGGTATATCGAATTCGTGATACTGTTTTAGGTATGGATGAGCTTCCGCTCCTTCCCGGGTTCCGCGAGATGGCGCTGCGCCGGATGGCCGAGCAGCGGGCCGGGCTGGTCCGCGACCTGGTCGAGCAGCGCCTGGCCGCGGGCCTGTCGCAGACCGAGGTGGCGGCGCGGATGGGGACTTCGCAGTCGGCGGTCGCCCGGCTTGAGGCCGGCGCGACCGATGCCCGCGCCTCCACGCTCGAACGCTACGCGGCCGCGATCGGCGGCGAGATCAACTGGAGGCTGAACGATGGTTAACCCGATGGCGAGCGCGCCGTGGCCCGGTTCCCCGCCTGAGTTCCCGCCGCGGCCAGGCTCACCGCCCGGACGCCCGCAGCCCCCCGGCGGCCCGCAGCCGGAGTCGTTGCCGCCGACCCGGGTGTGGCTAGACCAGGAAGCCGGGTGGCGGGACACGCTATCCGAGCGACTGCTCGAGCAGCGGATCGTGCTCGCCTCCGGCCTCCTCGACGAGCCGGCCGCGACGCGCCTGTCCGCGCAGTTGCTCACGCTCGACGCCGAGGGCGGCGGCCCGGTCCGCCTGGAACTGCAGAACCTGCAAGCCGAACTGCCGGCGGCACTGACCCTCATGGGCGTGCTCGACATGATGCGGGCCGAGGTCCAGGCGTTCGCCGGCGGCGAGACCGGCGGCCCGGCGCTCGGCGTCCTCGCCTCGTGCCCGCGACGGCTCGCGTACCCGAACGCGTCGTTCACCCTGTCGGAGCCGCGACTGCGGTTCAGCGGGACCGCCGCCGAGGTATCCGCCCGCGAACAGCAGACGCGGCGGATGGTCGACTCGCTGGTCTACCGGATCGCCGAGGTCACGGGGCGTGAGCCAGACGACATCCGCGAAGACGCACGGCGCGGCCGCGTCCTCACCGTCGCCGAGGCGATCGGCTACGGCCTTATTCACGACCGCGCCGCCAGGCGGAGATGACGGTGGGCGCCCTGACGGCGACCGACCGTCCGAACTGGCCGACGAGGTACTGGCCGCGGCCGGCCGAGGCCAAATCCCCGGATTGTCGTAGCGGGTTAACCGGGTGAAGAACGCAAGCCGTCGTCCCGCCGCTTCCCGCCGCCGTGTCGTGCCCTAGGGGACAGCGCGGGGCACCGTTTGGGCTGGGCAAATACAGTAATTGCCTAGATTTCCCATGAACTGGCGATAACATGATCACGGAATTTCGCTGCACCACGGAACTTTGGTGCTCGTATAGCGCTCTTTTATTCCGTGGTGCCACAGAATTCCGTGATCATTGCCCGGCTTGCGGCGCCCGGCTGTCCTTGGCGCCGTGTGTCACAGCGACGGACCTAGCGGCGCTGCCTGCCATGACGCCATGCCGCTACTGGCGCCGTGGGCCACAGCGCTAAGCGACCTCCTGAATGAGCCTTTAAGTCTCAGCGATCATTAAAAGTGCCAATAAGCGACATGCCGGAGATCTCGTTAATAGACCTTTTTGGAGGCCCGGCGCCGACGCTGGCGGCCAGGACGGCGAGGACGGCGAGAACGGCGAGAACGGCGAGAACGGCG
>DAHWEX010000346.1 GCA_027326205.1 Actinomycetota bacterium | reverse complement strand
GTCGGCCCCCGGGCCCGGGCCGGCACCGGGGCCGCCGGAGGCGGCGGGCGCGCGGTCCGGCCCCGCCGCCCCGGTCGGCGGGGAGTGGACCGCGGTGGTGACCGCCGACCGGGCCTACTACGACGCCGTCCAGGCGGCCGGCGGCCCGGACGCGGCCGGCATCGTGTTTCCCGGCTACTTCCCGCAGCGCCGCTTCCGGCTCGCCGGCGACGAGGTCCGCATCGGGCGGCACAGCACCTCCAGCGGCATCGACCCGGAGATCGACCTGTCCGTGCCGCCCGCCGACCCGGGCGTGTCGCGGCTGCACGCGGTGCTGCTGCGGTCCCCGGACGGCGGCTGGTCCGTCGTCGACCCCGGCTCCGCCAACGGCACCGCCGTCAACGGCAGCGAGATCCCGCAGGGCCGGCCCGTCCCGCTGCGTGACGGCGACCGGATCCACCTGGGCGCCTGGACCGAGTTGCGGGTCGTGCGCGGTGGCTAGCTGAACACTCGCCGACGCGGCGGCGAGCCTTCCCCGCGTCGCCGCTGATCGCGGCCGGCAGCGCGCTCGACCCGCTGGCCGGGCGTGCCGCCGCCTCCGCCGCGGTGACGGTGCCCGGTTGCGGCCGGGCAGTCAGCCGCCGGCTCGCGGAATACCGATAAGCTCCCCTTGCGGACCGCACACACACGGCCTTACAAGCCCCACAATTGAACCAGGCGCACGCGCGTCATTCCTGCCTGAGGAGGGTCGGTGGCCGGGGAGACCCCAACGCAGCAGCCAGCCGGATGGGCGCCCGGGCGCCCGGGCGGCCCGCTGGCCGTGCCCCCAGGCACCCGGGTCGCCGGGTACGAGATCGTGCGCATCGTCGGCTCCGGCGGGATGGCGTCGGTCTACCTGGCCCGGGACGGGCAACTCGACCGCGTCGTGGCGCTGAAACTGCTCGCCGGGGACGAGGCGGCCAGCGTGCGGTTCGTGCGCGAGGCGAAGGCCGTCGCCGCCGTCGACCACCCGCACATCATCCCGGTCTACGCGGCCGGCGAGGCCGACGGCACCCGGTACATCGCGATGCGCTTCGTGCCCGGCGGCACCCTGCAGGGGGTGTTCGCCGCCAGCGGCGCGCTGCCGCCGCGGCGCGCGGCGGGGTTCATCTCCCCGGTCGCGTCCGCGCTCGACGCCGCGCACGGCGCCGGCCTGGTCCACCGGGACGTCAAGCCGGGCAACATCCTGGTCGACTCGCGCCGCGGCGGGCCGGAGCACCCGTACCTGACGGACTTCGGGATCGCCCGGGCGATGCTGTCGGCGGGCACCTTGACCATGGCCGGGCAGTTCCTCGGCACGCCCGAGTACGCCGCCCCCGAGCAGGCCCAGGCGACCCCGGACCAGCCGGTCGACGGGCGCGCCGACCAGTACGCGCTCGCCTGCGTGGCGTTCGAGGCCCTCACCGGCACCGTGCCGTTCAAGCGGGACCTGCCGGTCGCGGTGCTGTTCGCGCACGTCTCCGCGCCGGCGCCGCGGGCCACGTCGGTCCGGGCCGGCCTGCCGCCCGCGGTCGACGACGTCCTGCTGCGGGCGATGGCGAAGGACCCGGCCGACCGCTACCCGCCCTGCGCCGACTTCGCCGACGCCCTGCGCGAGGCGCTCGGCCTCGACTCCTACGACCCGTCCCGCGCGCTGCCCACCCCGACCATGCCGATGAGCATGCTCGACGGCCAGGTTCCGCCCCCGGCCCTGCCGGTCTCGGTCACCTGGACGGCGGTGGTGTCCGCGGACCGCGACTACTACGAGCACATCCAGGCGGTCAACGAGCAGGAGTCGGACGACATCCGCTTCCCCGCCGACTTCACCGAGCGCCGCATCCCGCTCGCGGGCGACGAGCTCCTCATCGGCCGCAGCAGCAAGTCCATGGGCATCACCCCGCAGATCGACCTGATCGGCCCGCCCCGCGACCCCGGCGTGCACCGCATGCACGCCAAGCTGGTCCCGGCCCCCGACGGCGGCTGGACGGTCGTCGACCTCGGCATGGTCAACGGCATCACGGTCAACGGCCGCGACGTCCCCAAGGGGGCCAGCGTCCCCCTCCGCCCCGGTGACAGCATCCACCTGGGCGCCTGGACGCGGATCACCATCACCCGGGGCTAAGCCCGGCCGGTACCCGGGCCCGGCGAACTCGCCCGGCCGGGGCCGATTGCCCTGTGCGATGCTACAAAGCCGACGGCGCCCTGACCCGTGCCGGGACGGTGCGCGGTGGCCAGGGAAGAACGGTCCGACGATCGCTTCTAAGTTCGAGTTATGCCTTCTGCGTGCCCCGAGTGGGATTCGAACCCACACTGGATGTGGTTTGAGCACATTGACTCTGCCGTTGGTCTATCGGGGCATCGGCAGCCAAACGGCTGACCGGGGGCGGCGCTCACATGACAATGTACCGCCAGCCGGTAGTCTCTTGGGCGTGAGTCAGAATGCGTTGCGAGTCGTGATTGCTGAGGATGAGGCGCTGATCCGCCTGGACCTCAAGGAAATGCTCGAAGAGGAAGGCTACGCGGTCGTAGCCGAGGCGGCCGACGGCGAGGCGGCGGTGGAGAAGGTCACCGCCCTGAAGCCCGACCTCGCCATCTTCGACGTGAAGATGCCCGTCCTCGACGGGATCTCGGCCGCCGAGCGCATCGCCGCGGACCGCATCGCCCCGGTGGTGATCCTCACCGCGTTCTCCCAGCGGGAGCTCGTCGAGCGGGCCCGGGACGCGGGCGCTATGGCCTACCTTGTGAAGCCGTTCACAAAGGCGGACCTGGTCCCGGCGATCGAGATGGCCGTCTCCCGGTACACCGAGATCAAGGCCCTGGACGAAGAGGTCAACACGCTCAAGGACCGGCTGGAGGTCCGCAAGCTGCTCGACCGCGCGAAGGGCCTGCTGCAGTCCGAGCACGGGATGAGCGAGCCGCAGGCGTTCCGCTGGATTCAGAAGACCTCGATGGACCGCCGCCTGACCATGCGCAAGGTCGCCGAGGCCGTGATCGAGGGCACGATCGGCACCCAGGACAAGGCCGAGGCGAAGCCGGAGTAGCGGCGAGCCCGAGTAACTGAGGGTGACCGAAGGCGTCTGCTGGCCGCGCGCCTGATGGCGGAACCGCCGTCAGGTCAGGCGCGCGGCCAGCAGAACAGACCCGGGGAGACCGTTGGTGCCGTATCCGCCTTCCCCGGGCTGACACGTTTTCTACTTGGACCCCCGGGTCCGCTGTCGTTACGTTAGCGACATCGAGTCTCAACGGCAAAGCGGAGTTCGCAAGATCGCCTCCGGGCCGTTCCGGGGTGTTCACCCGAGTGCGTCACTATGTGCCGACGCGCCAACCGGGTGCGGCGGCTGACCGCCGGCTGAGCGGCTGCGAACAGGGAAATCCCCGGCCGGGCACGGCGATGCGGGCGCTCTAGCAGGCGTTTCGGCAGCGGACGGTGACCGGTCGGCCGTAGATAACAATCCCATAGCATCGGCGTGTCGCAGTGGGGCCGGGGCGGCGGGCGGGCGCCCCGGGACGGCAGGCGCCGCGCGGTGCCCGCGTCGCCCGTTGCGCACGTGCTCGCCCCGGGCGGTCAAGCATCTCTAATCATTATGCTGCTGACCTGTGACGCGTGACATTCGTGTTGTTCGCGCTCACAATCACTTCGTAATGTATGCGCATGCTGGCCGGCCACGGGCCCGAAGAGGCCGGCCAACTCCGATCCAGTGAAGGCAAAACCCAGTGAAGGGACGCCCTCCATGCGCACGATCAGCACGAACCGGCGAGGGAGAACGAGAGCCGGCCTTATCGCCGCG
>DAHWEX010000345.1 GCA_027326205.1 Actinomycetota bacterium | reverse complement strand
CGGTCCCAGGACGGGCCGCGGCCGGGCGTGCCCCGGCCGTCGGCCACCACGATCGCGAAGCCCTGCTCGGCGAACCACTGGGCGGTCAGGTAGCTGCGCGCGGCCTTGACCACCTCCTGGTGCCCCGGCCCCCCGTAGGGGCACATCAGCACGGGCAGGCCGGTGCCGGGCGCGTGCCAGGAGGGGAAGAGCACGGCGGTGCGGATGCCGCCGGGACCGGCCTCAAGGAAGCGCGGTTCCGGATGCGGCAGGTTCGGCCGCTGCGCGCAGGAGGCGATCCCGGTGGCCGTGTCGCCGGCACCCGCGGCGTCCCGCGCGGTCCGCGTGATCCGCACGGCCGCCTGGCTGCTCGCCAGCGTCTGGCTGACCAGCACGGTCGTTCCCGCGGCGGTGACGGCGGCATGCACGCCCGGTCCGGTCTCGACCGGGGCGAGGCCGCCCGGACCGTACCGCCAGACGCCGGCCTCGGTGGGGTCGGTCGAGGCGGTGAACAGCACGTCGTCGCCGTCGGTGCCGAGCACGCCCCGGACCTGCAGGCCGGCCGGGGTGACCGGCGCGGCCTCCGCCAGCGCGGCCGGGGAGGCGACGACGAGCCCGCGCGTGTCGTCGCGGATCCCGGTCCAGACGATGTCCCCGTTCGCCAGTTGCGCGGGGACGCCGTCGATGACGTCCGTCCAGTCCGGGTCGGTGTCCTCGCGGAGCACGGCGCCGGTGATCGCGTTGACGACCCGCATGGTCTTCTGGTCGCGGGCCTGCACGGTGAGCAGCAGGTCGGCGCCCCAGGCCGCGTTGACGAAGTAGGGGAAGGCCGCCCGGTCCCAGCCGGCCACCGGGTCCAGCTTCGGGCCGGCGGGCGGGCTGGCGGCGAGCGGTGTCTGCGCGATGCGCACGGTGTCGTCGTGGCCGGCCCCCGCAACGGTGGCGATCAGCAGCGACACCTCCGCGTTGGCGGTGCCGGCGGCGGGGTAGGCGACCTCGACGGGTGCCTTGTCCGGGTTGGCGGGGTCGGCGATGTGCCAGCGGGCGACGGGGGACTCGTCCACCCGCGCGACCAGGAGCCTTGTGCCGTCAGGGGACCACCAGTAGCCCCGCGACCGGTCCATCTCCTCGGCGGCGACGAACTCCGCGAGGCCGAAGGTCACGCAGCTCTCCTGCGCGACCACCGTGTCCTCGCCCGTCGCCAGTTCGATGACGTGCAGCGCGCCGTCGTGCACGTAGGCGACCTTGGCGCCGGCCGGGTCCGGCCGGGGGTCGAGCGCCGGGACCTTGGCCGGGACCAGCCGGGCCGGGCCGGCCGAGTCGCCGAGCGGTACCGCGTACACCTGGCCGGACAGCGCGAAGACGGCCAGCGCGGCGGCGTCGTCGGTGGCGTACGACACGATGCCCGCCGCCGTTTCCCTGACCCGCTCGCGCCGGGCCCGTTCCTCCGGCGGGAGGTTCTCCTCGTCCGCGCCCAGTGCCCGGGGGTCCGCGACGAGGCGCTCCTCGCCCGTGCCGGCGCTGGCTTCCCACAGGCAGGTGACCGGGTCGTCACCCGCCCTGGAACGCAAGAAGGTGATCCGTTGACCGTCCGGCGACACGCGGAACGCCCGCGGCGCCCCGAGCGTGAACCTGCGCGTCCGTGCCTGCTGCCTGGGAAAGCTCTCCGTCATGCCCCCGATAATGCCAGGTAACACCGGCCACTGCCGCCCCACGGTAACGTCGTGGTCGGAGAAGACTTACTTCCGCGCGACCCGCGAATGTCCGCGAAAGTCCGCGACGGCAGGGAAAGGGGCAACCTGGGTGGAACGCAGCCTGCTGCTGGTGCACGCGCATCCGGACGACGAGTCGATCGGCACGGGCGCCACGATGGCCAAGTACGCCGCCGAGGGAGCGCGCGTCACGCTGGTGACCTGCACCCTCGGCGAGCTCGGGGAGATCATCCCGCCCGACCTGAGCCACCTGCTGCCCGATGAGCTCGGCCAGCACCGCATCGTCGAGCTGGACCGGGCCTGCGCGGCCCTGGGCGTCACCGACCACCGCTTCCTCGGTGGCGAGGGCCGGTACCGCGACTCGGGGATGATGGGCCTGCCCGACAACGACGACCCGCGCAGCTTCTGGCAGGCCGGGGTGGACGAGGCGGCGGCCGCGCTCGCGCAGATCATCGACGAGGTCGCCGCCACCGCGATCGTGACCTACGACGCTAACGGGTTCTACGGCCACCCCGACCACATCCAGGCTCACCGGGTCACCCGGCGCGCGCACGAGCTGACCGGGGGGAACGCGAGGCTGTACGCGACGGCGATGCCCCGCTCCGTCCTGGCCCAGGCGGTGGAACTGCCGGAGGATTCCTGGTTCATCGCCAATCGCGACCTGTCGGTCGCGAGCGACGACGACCAGGTCACCACGGAAATCGACGCCACCCGGTACCTGGACGCCAAGCGAGAGGCGATGCGCGCCCACGAAACCCAGATCACGGTCGACGGCGACTTCTTCGCGCTCTCCAACGAGCTGGGTCAGCGCATCTCGGCCACCGAGTACTACACGCGGCTCGACGGGCCGCTGGTCCCGGGTAGCCGGCGCGAACGGGACCTCTTCGAAAGCTGACCTCCCGAACGGTCCCGTGCGCCGCCTACCCGGACCATGACCGCCCCCCCCGGGGGCGGTAACCTGCTGGCTTGTGGGCATACCCGGGACATCGCAAAACCAGCGGGGCAGGCAGCCGGCGATCAGGGCCGTCGGTTACCCGCTGCTGTTCCTGCTTGGCGCGTTCCAGGGGCTAGTCGGCTGCTTCCAGTACGGTCAGTCGCCGGCGCCGTTGCTCGCGATCATCCTCGTGGTGATCATCTTCGTGACCTGCGCCGGCTGCGGCTGGGGCGTGGGGACGTTCGCCGGGGGCCTGTCGCCGGCCCTCGGCTGGTTCGTCACGGCGTTCGTCATCGCCATGCCGCGGCCGAACGGCAGCGTGGTCATCACCGCGACCGCGGCCGGCGAGTGGTTCCTGTACGGCGGCTCGGTGGCGTGCCTGGCCGGCACGGTCGTCGCTTTTCTCACCAGGCTCAGGCGCTCGGCACCGCCTCGCTGAACCGCTCGAGCCCCCACGCGAGCTCGTCGTCGGTGATGACCAGCGGGGGAGCGAGCCGGATGGTCGAGCCGTGGGTCTCCTTGGCGAGCACGCCGCGCGCGGCGAGCCGCTCGCACACCGCCCGCCCGGACACGGGCCGACCGGACGGCGAGGCGAACGTCACTCCGGCCCACAGCCCGCGCCCGGTCACGGACGACACGGACGAGGCCGGCAGCGACCCGAGCGCCTTGTGCAGCGTGGCGCCGAGCGCCGCGGACCGCGCTTGGTACTCCCCGGTCCGCAGCATCGCG
>DAHWEX010000391.1 GCA_027326205.1 Actinomycetota bacterium | reverse complement strand
CGGACCCCGCGCAGCGGGTGGCTCGGCGGCGGCCGCGGTCGCCGCTCGCGAACCGTGACCGGGCCGGGGCTGGGCGGTGCCCGCCGCCCGTTCCGCCGCCGGGGAACCGCGGGCGGCAACAGGTACGCCGCGTCCCCGTCCAGGGCGTGGCTGCGGCGCAGCAGGCATCCGTGGCGCAAGCGGAGCCTGCGTCTGCTGCGTCTGCTGCGAACGATGGGAGTGACGAAGTGATTCCGCGCTCGCGACGGCGGCTGCTCGGCCTGTACGTGATCGCCCTAGCCATGCTCGTCGTGCTCGGCGGGCGGCTCTGGTACCTCCAGGTCATGGACACCGCGCAGTATCAGGCCCTCGCGGCGGTGAACCAGACCAGGACGATCGTGGTGCCCGCCGTGCGCGGGACGATCACCGACGACACCGGCCAGCCGCTGGTCGGCAACAACACCGAGATGACCGTCTCGGTCAACATGATGCAGCTGTCCCAGACCACCAGCGACGGCGGCAAGGCCGTCCTCGCCCGGCTCGCCCCGCTGCTGAACATGTCGGACACGACCCTGTCGGAGGAGGTGAGGCTCTGCACGCGCGGCGTCCCCCAGCCCTGCTGGACCGGGTCGCCGTATCAGCCGATCCCGGTCGCGCAGCGGGTGAGCGACGCGGTCGCGCTGCAGATCATGGAGGAGCCGTCGCTTTTCCCCGGCGTTGCCGCGCAGCTCTCGCCGGTCGTGGACTACCCGATGCCGGACGGCGCGAACCCCGCCCAGGTGCTCGGCTACCTCCAGCCGATCACCCAGGCCGAGATGGCCAGGGACCACCTGCCGGAGACCGGGTTCGCGGGCGACGACCTGGTCGGCCAGTCCGGCCTCGAGGCCCAGTACAACCAGGCGCTGGCCGGCGCGGCGGGCACGCAGATCGTGTCGGTGAACGCGGCGGGCGACGTCCTGCGCACCGTCGGCGGCACCCCGGCGAAGACCGGCGACACGCTGGTGACCTCGCTGAACGCCAAGGTGCAGGCCGCGGCCCAGCAGGCGCTGAACAGCGCGATCGCCCGGTCCCGTGCGGCGGGCAACTCCCCGGACCAGGGCGCCGCCGTCGTGGAGACGACGACCGGGCGGATCGTCGCGATGGCCAGCTACCCGGACTACAACCCCAACGTGTGGAGCGGCCCGATCTCCCAGCAGGAGGTCGACTACCTGTTCGGCACCGGCGGCTCCGCCGGCTCCGGCGAGCCGGCGGTGAACTGGGCGACCCAGGGCCAGTACGCGCCCGGTTCGACGTTCAAGATCACCTCGACCGCCGCGGCCGTCGCGGACGGGTTCCCGCTCAACGGCCTCTACAACTGCCCGGCGTCGGTGAGCATCGACGGGCACACGTTCATCAACGACGGCCAGCCGAACCTCGGCGCGATGTCCTTCACCGAGGCGCTGGCCCAGTCGTGCGACACCGTGTACTACGACATCGGCTACCAGATGTGGCAGTCCGATGACAACAAGGCCAACTACGCGCGCAATGCCAGCGCCCCGGTGCAGAAGATGCAGCAGATGGAGCTCGACTGGGGCTTCGGCAACTACACGGGCGTCGACCTGCCGGAGGACGCCGCCGGCACGATCCCGACCCGGCAGTGGCTGTACACCATGTGGGAGGCCAACGCCCACCAGGGCCAGAACTGGTGCAAGTACGGGAAGGCGAACGGCTCGTACGTGCAGCAGATCGAGTACGACGACTGCCAGGACGGCTGGGTCTGGCAGCCGGGCCAGGCGGTGATCGCGGCGATCGGCCAGGGCTACGTGACCGCGACCCCGCTGCAGCTCGCGAACGCCTACGTGGCCCTCGCCAACGGCGGCACGCTGTACCAGCCGCGCGTCGGCGAGGCGCTGGTCTCCCCGTCGGGCAAGGTCGCGGCGGAGATCAGCCCGCCGGTGGTCCGCAAGCTCCCGGTCGCCGCCGCGACCCTCGCCTACATGCGGTCGGCGCTGGCCGACGTGGTGACGTCGGGCACCGCCGCGGGCGCGTTCAGCGGCTTCCCGCTGAACCAGGTCTGCGTGGCGGGCAAGACCGGGACCGCGCAGATCATGGGCAAGGTCGCGACCTCGGTCTTCGCCTCGTTCGCCCCGTGCGTCAACCCGAAGCTGGTCGTCGTGGTCATGCTGCCCAACTCCGGTTACGGCGCCGACGCGGCCGCCCCGGCGGTCCGCCAGATCTGGGACAGCGTCTTCGGCCTGGAGGGCAAGAAGGCGGCGATGCCCGGCGGCAGCCTCCCGGCGCTGCCGAACCTGGCCGCGACCGCGACAGCAGGCGGCCAGTGAGCGCGGCGGGGCTCCCGTCCCGCGGCTGGGGCGGCCCCCGGGCCGGCGCGTTCGCGCCGCGCCGCCGGCCCTTCCTGGCGAGGGCGTTCGCGAAGGGCGGCGTCGCCCGCTCGTGGGACTGGCCGCTGATCGGCGTCACCTGCGGCCTTGCGGCCCTCGGCACGGTGCTCGTCTGGGCGGCGACCGAGCCGTCGCTGCGCCGGCAGGGACTGAACCCGCACGCCTACCTGGAGAAGGCGGCCCTGTGGGCGGTCCTCGGCTTGCTGCTGATGTTCGCCACGGCGTCGGTCGACTACCGCCGGATCAGGCGCTTGACCCCGGTCCTTTACGGCCTTTCGCTGCTGCTCCTGCTCGCGGTCCTCGTCGCCGGCCAGTCGGTCAACGGCGCCAAGGCGTGGATCGCCCTGCCCGGCGGCTTCCAGGTCGAACCCTCGGAGTTCGCGAAGCTCGGCCTGATCCTGTCCGCCGCCTGGCTCCTGTCCCGCCGGGACCTGCGCGCCGGGCGCCCCACGATCAGGGACGCCGCGTTCGCCGTGCTCGCGGCGGCGCCGCTGATCGCCCTGGTCGAAAAGGAGCCGGCCCTCGGCGTCACCCTGGTCCTGGTGTTCACCCTGGCCGGCATGATCGTCGTCT
>DAHWEX010000371.1 GCA_027326205.1 Actinomycetota bacterium | reverse complement strand
AGGAACCAGGGGCGGCAGCGGATGTGGCGCGAAGCCCGGGCGCGGGGCGCCAACGCGGTCGTGGCGATGCGCTTCGACTGCAACGAGATCGGCGACATCATGTCAGAGGTGGCCGCCTACGGGACGGCGGTAACCGTCGAGCCTCTCCAGCAAGCCACCGCCACGGGCCACTCCTCGCCAGCCAGTTCGGCCGGCACGCCGTGATCATCAGGTCGCAAGCCTCCGCCGCTCACCCGGGCCAGCGGCCCGCCCGCCAGGCGCGCCGCCGTCGGCCTTAGCGGTAGCATCCAGAACGGCCTGTGGCTCCGCCTGGCACCCGGACGCGTTGCCCCGCCCCCGCTCGGCGGCCGTCGCGCCGGCGGGGCTCTACTCCTCGCGTAGCCGTTCCCGGAGAAGGTAGAGGCAGCTTTCGAGCACGTCGTCGCCGAGAGACTCGGGTTCGGCGAGGAGGATCTCGACCGCGAGCATCCGCGCGGCCCTGGCGGGCAGGGCGGAGATCACCGCCGTTGCGTCGTTCATGTCACTGCTCCTAACGGTCCCTGGACCAGGCCCGGCGGGCCCGGTCGTCCACTTCCCGGGTCGAGATGTCGTAGCGCGCGGCGAGTTCCGCGTGCCGGTGGGAGCGCGGCGCGAGCCGCTCCAGTTCCGCCCGCGCCCGCGCCCGCCAGCTCAGCAGCGCGGCGTCGTCCAGCGCCGCGAAGTCGTCACCGTTGACGACCAGTTCGTCTGTTTTGGTCTTCACGGTCTTTCCAGCCTTTCCACGGAAGCTCGGAGGCGTTCCGCCGGTGCCCGGTCGAGTGCGGTTGACACGCCGCGACACTGGCGGAACGTGCACCTAAGCCTGCCCTGTCATGGATACTGTGGGTAGAGGGACAAGCTGCTCAAAGTAACCGCGCATGGCCAGGCCGGCTGCGCGCAACCGAGGCCTCACGAGCGGAGCTGACCATGCCCGACACTGAATCCAGCGCAGCCGACTTCTTCGCTGCGGAACTGAGAGCACAGCGCGCCAAGCGCGGCTGGACCCAGGTCGAGACCGGCGACAAGATCGGCTTCTCCGGCTCGTACGTCTCCGACATCGAACGGGGCGCGCGGCTGGCCACCCGCGACTTCGCCAGGGCCTGCGACCGCGAGTTCGACGCCCCGGGGACGTTCGAGCGCTGGCAGGAGATAGCCAAGCGCGCCACGTACCCGTCCTTCTTCGCCCCGGTGCTCCCGTACGAGCAGGAAGCGGCCCGCATCCACGGCTGGGCGCTGGGAGCGGTCCCCGGGCTGCTGCAGACCCAGCGCTACGCCCGGTCGGTGATCCAGGCCCGCCAGCCGCAGGCCGGCGACGCGGTGGTCGAGCGCACGGTCACCGCCCGCATGGAACGCCAGGCGATCCTCGACCGCGAGCAGCCCCCGCTGCTGTGGTACGTGCTGCACGAGGGCCTGGTCCGGCACCAGGTCGGCGACCGGGAGGTCATGGGCGAACAGCTCGGCAAGCTGGTCAAGGCGGCCAGCCAGCGCGGTGTCGTGCTGCAGGTCCTGCCGTTCACGGCCCACGACCACGCCGGCGTGGAGGGGCCGATCACGATCTACGAGCGCATGTCCGCCCCCGCGGTCGGGTACACCGAGTGCTACGCGGGTGGCCGGATCGTGGACGACGGCGAGGAGGTAGCCGACCTCCAGACGGTCCTGGCCATGCTGCGGGCGGCGGCGCTGTCCCCGCGCGACTCGCTGGCCTTTCTGAAGGAGATCAGGAGAGAACTTGAAGACTGACAACCCGGCATGGCGCAAGTCCAGCTACAGCGGCGGTTCCGGCGGCAACTGCGTCGAAGTGGCCGCCACCGCCACGGTGATCATGGTCCGCGACACCAGCGACCGCGACGGCGGAACGCTGACCTTCACGGCTGCCACCTGGCGGTCCTTCGCGACCTCCCTCAAGTAACGCACCGGCAACGCAACCAGCGGCAGGCCGCCCCCCGGGGCGGCCGGCCCCCGGGGCGGCCGGCCCGCTTTCGCGGGTCCCATCGGGTCGGGGGCCGGTAAATTGCCGGATATGCCGACCTGAACCAGTTCGGCTACCTATCCGTGCCTAAGGCCGGGACCCAATGTCGGCAGGTACGGGCGGGACGGCCAGTGCGGGAGCCGCACGGCTGGCACGGCGAGCACGCCCGCCATGCCCGTGACGCGCACGCACCTGCGGACAACCCGCAACCCGCGCCCACGATTCTCCGAAGCACGCGCCCGGGACGCGTTCAATGAAAACACATGCGCATAGTCGACCACGGTTGGATATAATTTACCTCGGTAACCGGAGGCCGCGCTGGATGTGCGCCGTATGCTTTGATGGATTGGCTTGGATGCAGAGAGCTAGCGAGGTTTCGATGAGCGCGCCTTTCGATAATGAGCAGGGCTTCATCTGGCCGGCACCGGGGCTGTCGGTCGAGGAACTGCTCGCTGCCAAGGGAACCCAGCCGCTCGCGTCTGCAGCCGACCTGGCGGCGGACACCTTCTCCTCGGATGCCGAGCTTGAGGAGTTCCTCGCGTTCACCGCCGCCGAACGGCACCGCGACCTCGCATGAGGCGCCCCCGATGCAACCGGTCATCCTCGGGTGCTCCGGCTCTGGCCGAGCCGGTCCGCGGAGCTGCAAGGTCAGCGGTGACGGTTAGTCCTGGCGGCCGGGTTCACCCGGCGGCAGGTAGCCGTCCTTGATGAGGCGCTGCGCCCCGGCGGCGTAGACGGCGGGATCATCGGGAGCGGTCGTGGCCAGCCCGTCGACATACCGGTTGAACATGCAGAACGCCGCCGCGATCAGAACGGTGTCGTGGATCTCCAGATCACTCGCGTCTGCTGCCCGGGCCCGGGCGACCAGTTCGGCGGTGACGTGGAGCCCGCCTTGCTGCACAGCCGCCGCGATCGCCAGCAAGGTCTTCAGCTTGGCCGGCACCGGTGCGCCACCGACGCCGGAGCGGACCTGGTCCACCAGCGCCATGCCGCCCGGCAGCTGGGCTGCGGCGCACGCGGAATGCGACGCCGAGCAGTACCGGCAGTCGTTCAGCGCCGACACGTAGGCCGCGATCAGTTCCCGCTCACCGCGGGGCAGGGTGCCCGGCCCGCGCAGCAGCACCTCAGCCAACTCGCTCAGCGGGCGGCCCGTCTCCGGGCGGTACCGGAGCAGACCCCGGATACCCGGCTCTGCCGAGTTCAAGGTGATATACGGCATGGACCATCCTTCATGTGCAGGGTAACCACGTCTAGCATGCCGTACCTGCCCGAAGACGCTGCCCGGCGGCGGCTTTCGAGCCCAGCGGACTCCGGCTTGTCGCGCAGGGGCTGAGCAACCCCGCGGCGATGTGACAGTTCACGATGGGCCTGAAGCAGCTGCCGGCCGGGGCGCTGATGGCCAGCCTCGCGGAGCTCTAGTCTGTCCAGGTCGCAGATCCTGCAGCCTCGCCGACGTCACTGGACGTGATCAAAGACCATTCGCGAACAGCCGTTCGGCTCGGCCTCCGGCGCATGTGATCGCTGTTCGCAGCATGCGCAGAACTGGCCGGCCTGCACTGATGGGTGCGTGGCGCGGGTAGCGATCTTCAGCCGCAGCTGGTGTTCTCCTGTCTGGTTCGCCCCGGACCTTGCATGCCTGGCCGGCATCGCCCCGGACTCGCCGGAGGAATGGGCGCGCATCCTCTCGCGCCACTACGGGCGTGGTCAGACGGGCAGGCGGCTGGCAAGTTGGCGGGCGGAGTCGATGGCGGGGTAGCGGCCGTTGTCCGGCATGGTGAGGACTACCTGGTCTGCCCCGGCTTGCAGGTATTCGTTGACCCGTGCCGTGATGGTGCCGGCGCTGCCCCAGGCCACCAGCTGGTCGACGAGTTCGTCGCTGAGGTTGTCGATGTCGCTGGCGGTGAATCCCATGCGGGTGAAGCTGGCTCTGTAGCCCGCGACGCCGGCCAGGAACCGCAGCGGGCTGCGGGCGGCTTCCCTGGCGCGGGCGGCGTCGGTGTCCAGGACGGCCGTCTGGCTGATGACCAGGGTTGCCTGAGCGCCCAGGATGCGCCGCGCGGTGCGGGTGTAGTCAGGGGTCACCAGCAGCAGGACCGCGCCGGCTGCTCTTTCACGGGCGAGCTCGAGCTTGCGCGGGCCGAGCGCGGCCAGGATCCGCCGGCTGGGCGCCACCGGCGGCTCGCCGCGGTCGAGCTGGTCCAGGTAGTCGTTCAGCGGCTGCAGCGGCCGGGGAACCTGGGGGCCGCCCAGCCCGGCGATGAAGCGGCCCGGCGCCCGGGCCTGCAGGTCACCGTAGAGCCGGGTCACGTCACCGGGTGCGTAGACGTCGACCGGGATGATGCCCGGGACGACCGGCACTGCCGTGGTGGCCGTCACGACCTCCGTGATCCGGCTCAGGCTGTCGATCTGCCCTCCCCGCAGCCAGATCGCGGAGTACCCGAGTCCCTCCAGCGCGGCCGCCTCATCCAGGTGCCTCCCGTCGGCCGAGATCCGCAGCGTTATGCCGACAGGCCCGAGGTCAAGCTTGCTCATCACGTTCCTCATTCGCTGTAATGATCCGCCTGCCCAGAACGTTAGAACCTGAAGCAAGCTTTAGGTCAAGGCGTCGACACGCCCAGCTTCGCCGACCCCGTCGGCCGCCCGCCCGTGCAAAGCGCGAATGACAACCTGGAATACCCCTGTCCGCCGCGAACCGGACGGCCGAAGAACGGCGGGCGCTCACGGTCAAAACCGGGCGATCCTGGCAGAGGTGGTCCATCAACTGGCAACCGGGGTGGTCCCATGACCGTGACAAGAACCCTCAGGAGGTGGTCCCATGCTCCTGGCAAATAACAAGCCCGGCGAGCCCCACCCCCTCGCGCCGGGAGCGCAGCGCACCGGCCTATAGCCATTTCGCGCAGAGCCCGTGCGTCACTGTGCCCCGCGCACCTTCGGCCGCTACTTAACCGCCGACGCCGGATCAGCACCAGAGGCGGGTAATGCCTACCGGAGCAGCCCCACCCCCAGGAAATGGTAGATTTATGGCATGAGAACTGCCATTGACGCCGCAGGGCGGATCGTCGTTCCCAAGGCACTGCGCGAGACCCTGGGGCTAACGGCAGGCCAGCCGCTGGAGATCACCGAGCGCGACGGGCGGCTCGAGATAGTGCCGGCTCCGACGCCGATGCGACTGGTGGACGAGGGCGACGGCGTCACCGCCGTCGCCGACGCCGAGATGCCCGCGCTGACGGCCGCGATGGTGCGGGAAACACTGGAACGCGTGCGCCGGTGAAGGCCGTCGACTCCAGCGTGGTGATCGCCGCCTTCGCCAGCTGGCACGAGCACCACGCGATCGCCCGCAAGGCCATGGCCGCCCGGCCCCGGCTCATCGCGCACGCGGCAGTCGAGGCGTACTCGGTGCTGACCCGGCTGCCGCCCCCTCACCGGGCCAGCCCCGACATCGTCCACGCGTTCATCACCAGCCGCTTCACCGAGCCGTTCCTCACCCTGTCCGAGACCGGCTACCAGGAACTCCTCGCCACCGTCGCGGCCGGCCAGATCCTCGGCGGGCCCGCCTACGACGCGCTGATCGCCTTCACCGCCGCAGAGCACAGCGCCACCCTCATCAGCCTCGACCAGCGCGCGGCAGCAACCTATGAGACTGTCGGTGCCCAAGTCGAGCAGCTTCTGAGCTAGCCCGTCCGGCCACCTGACCGCCGCCCGCACTGGGAAGCCGCCCGTTGAACTCCCCTGTGGCCTTCCCCTGCCGCGGTCACTGACACAGGCGATCGGCGGACGCTGGCGTTCGGCAGCTCCAGGTCACGGCACGGCGTAGCCGGCGGCACGGAACAGCTCGTACCACTCCGCGCGAGTGAGCGGGAGGTCCGAGCCGAGGGCGGCGGCGGACACACGCTCGGGGGTCGTGGTGCCGAGCACGACCTGCATCTGCGCCGGGTGCCGCGTGATCCACGCCACGGCGATCGCCTCGGCCGGCACGCCGTACTTCTCCGCCAGGCGGTCGACCACGGCGTTCAGCTCGGGGTAGCGGTCGGAGCCGAGGAACGGGCCGTCGAAGAAGCCGGCCTGGAACGGCGACCACGCCTGGATCGTGATGTCGTTCAGGCGGCAGTAGTCGACGATCCCGTCGTCGCGGACGATCGACTGGTCCAGGCCCTGCATGTTCGCGGCGACGCCTTGGGCGATCATCGGGGCGTGCGTGATGGACAGCTGCAGCTGGTTGGCGACGATCGGCTGAGTCACGTACTTGCGCAGCAGGTCGATCTGGCGCGGCGTCTGGTTCGAGACGCCGAACGCGCGCACCTTGCCAGCGGCCGAGAGCTCGTCGAACGCGCGAGCGACCTCCTCGGGCTCAACGAGCGCGTCGGGGCGGTGCAGCAGTAGGACGTCGAGGTAGTCGGTGCCGAGAGCTTCGAGCGATCCGTTCACCGACTCTACGATGTGCTCGTACGAGAAGTCGAAGTACGGCCCCTCGCGCACGATGCCCGCCTTCGACTGGATGACGAACTGCTCGCGCTCCGACGAGCTCAGCTTCAGCGCCTCGGCGAAGCGCTGCTCGCAGCCGTGCAGGCTCGATCCATAGACGTCGGCGTGGTCGAGGAACGTGATGCCGGCATCGCGGGCGGTGCTCACGAGCGTGCGCACCTCCTCGTCCGACTTGTCCTGGATCCGCATCAGGCCGAGGACGACGTTCGGCACCACGATGTCGGTGCCGGGCAGAGTGAAGGTCTTCATGATTCTCTTCAGGGTCGGATCAGGCGGACAGGCGCGCGACTTGCTCGGCGGTGAGCACGAGCTCGGTCGCGCCGGCGGAGTCGCGGATGCTCTCAGGGCGCGAGGCGCCGGGGATCGGGACGACGACGGGCGCGAGGGCGAGCTCCCACGCGAGGGTCACCTGATAGACGCTCGCGCCGACCTCGTCCGCGACCTCCTGGAACGCGCCGTGGCGGCCGGCGAGGTCCTTCGCGTTCTTGATGCCGCCGAGCGGGCTCCACGGCAGGAAGGCGATGCCGAGCTCCGCGCAGTGCTCGAGCTCGCCCTGGCTGGAGCGGAACGCGGGCGAGAACTGGTTTTGCACCGACACGAGCCGACCGCCGAGCACCTCGCGCGCCTCGTCGATCTGGGCGACATCGGCATTCGAGATGCCGGCCATCAGGATGACGCCCTCGTCGAGCAGGTCCCGGATCGCACCCACCGAGTCGGCGTAGGGCACCTCCGGGTCGGGCCGGTGGAACTGGTACAGGCCGATCGCGTCGACGCCGAGGCGGCGGGCCGACTCCTTGGCCGCGCGCTTGAGGTATTCGGGGTCGCCGTTGCGCGTCCAGGTGCCGTCGCCGGGGCGCAGGTGACCGCCCTTGGTCGCGATGAGGACGTCGTCACCCGCGCCGTACTCGCGCAGCGCACGGGCGATGAGCTCCTCGTTGTGGCCTACCTCGCCCGTATCGCGGTGGTAGGCGTCGGCGGTGTCGATCAGGGTGACGCCGGCGTCCAGCGCCGCGTGGATCGTCGCGATCGAGCGCTCCGCGTCGGGGCGGCCCTCGATCGACATCGGCATGCCGCCTAGGCCGATCGCCGAGACGGTGCGGTCGCCGATAGTGCGCTGCTGCATGTGCTTCTTCCTCCGTAGGCGCGGTGCCGCGCGGCGCCGCGTGCTCACTCTAGGAATCGGTAATCTAGAAGTCCAACAACTGTTGGTTATCAGATTCAGAAGCAGGAGGACTGAATGGATCTACGGCAGATGGAGTATCTGCTTGCCGTGGCCGAGGAACGCCACTTTACGCGGGCAGCGGAGCTTGCCGGCATCTCGCAGTCGGGGCTCTCCGCAGCGATCCGGAGCCTTGAGGACGAGCTCGGCACGCCTCTGTTCGACCGCACAACCAGGCGAGTCGAACTCACCGACGCTGGGCTCGCACTCGTGCCGCACGCCCGTCAGATGCTCGCGCAGGCGAGCCAGGCTCGCGACGCCGTCGTCAAGGCCAGTCGTGAGGTGACGGGATCGCTTCGTATCGGTGCCGAGCAGTGCCTCGGCTTCGTTGATGTCGCCGCACTGCTGGAGCGATTTCATCGCCGCCATCCGCACGTCGAAACTCACTTCACGCAGGCGGGGTCGCAAGAGCTGATCGGACTGACGCGATCGGGTGACATTGACGTGGCGTTCGTCGCGGCCACTAGGCACCTCGGCGCGCTGTCCCACCGCACGCTCGGACACGAGTCGCTTATCCTGCTCACGTGCCCCGGCCATCCGCTAGCAGTTGGCACGAGCCCCGGAGCGGACGTGCCCTGGCGGGCGCTGGAGAACGAAGACTTCATTGACTTCGCGGAGTCGTGGGGCGTGCGGGCGCTGAACGACGAGGCCTTCGCCGCTCACGGGCTCCATCGGCGTGTCCGCTGCACCGTCAACGACGTGCACACCCTCCTCGACCTGATCGCCCGCGGTCTCGGCATCGCGATAGTGCCCCGGCACGTTGCCTCGAAGCCGCAGGCAGCTCCGCTTCGAGCGTTGAACCTACCGGGGAGCAACGGCTTGGAATGGACAGTGTCCGCGGTGTCGCCCGCCTGGGACCGGGTCGAAGCGCCAGCTGCTCACCTCCTCGACCTGCTCACCGACCTCACCGCGACGGTGCGCTCACCGGCACAAGGCCGAACAAGTCAAGGCGGTCACACGAGCCATCCGCAAAATACGGCCTCCGCGCGCACACAATAACCGCAGGCCCACTTGGCCACGCATTGTGACGGCTGTGGTGAAAGGTGAAAGCCCGCTGAGCCGTCTGGTCTGTGTGCTGTGCTTACGGTGCGGTCGAGTTAGGTGATCGCGTTCGGTCTAATCACAAGTATGCCCTCGTTGACGCCAAGGGCAGTCCTCCAGAACCCCTGAATTACGCGGAACCCAGGTCAATGGTGACAAAACTGGCGATAAAGTTCTGGAACAAGATGTCATGTGCCAAGAAAGGCGAGGCACCGCCAGGGAGATTGGGGCATACGGGGGAACTTTGCCGCGAAGTAGAGGGACTCCGGCGCCTGACCTGCGCTGACGGTCATAGATGGCTGCGCCGGGCGGGACTACGGGACTATGAGGGTTATTCAGCGTCCGCCTGATAGTGGATCGTTAGGAGGCGCGGGGGCCTCGTAACGATCCACTATCACCAGCAGCAGGACTCCTCGCCCGCGCCGACGCCCCGGTCAGCGCGGAGTTGGCGAA
>DAHWEX010000368.1 GCA_027326205.1 Actinomycetota bacterium | reverse complement strand
TTCGCCAACTCCGCGCTGACCGGGGCGTCGGCGCGGGCGAGGAGTCCTGCTGCTGGTGATAGTGGATCGTTACGAGGCCCCCGCGCCTCCTAACGATCCACTATCAGGCGGACGCTGAATAACCCTCCATGTAGGGATCGCGTGAACTTGAACACCGTGAGCTGGGTGTTTCGTTGTAGTTGAACAGATCTCGGCGGCCTGGTCGCCGGGTAAGTGAACAATCCGGGGCAGCGCTCGGGATGACGTTCTGTGATTGTCGTCTTTGCTCTTTCGGGTCTGCGC
The DNA here is from genome assembly GCA_027326205.1 of Actinomycetota bacterium. Lineage (GTDB taxonomy): Bacteria > Actinomycetota > Actinomycetes > Streptosporangiales > Streptosporangiaceae > Trebonia. Next base: position 3,097 of record DAHWEX010000368.1, on the reverse strand, counting down.
GAGTAATTCCAGGGCGGGGCGGACGTCGCGGGCGAATCGCTGTCCGTAGGCGGTCAGCGTGAGCCGCCCGTCCGGGACCGGGGATTCGGTCCCGCCCGCTATGACCACGCCATCGTCATGCTGCGGGCCGGTGCGGGCCAGGGCGGCGTCGATGCGGGTGCTGAGCTGCTTGCCGGTGACGGGGCATTCCAGCGGGTTGTCGCGGGGCAGTGCAGGAGGGCGGTGCAGGCTGGCTGTCGGCGCACCTGACGGCCGCCGTTCTTTATCGTGTCGCGTAGTAGTCCGCGATAGCGGTGAAGGATTCCTTCGACTCCCATGCCATGTCCGGGTAGGTAGTGCCGTGCTTGCCGCCGGGGTAGGGCTTGACCAGGCTGAAGCTGTTGGCATCGCGATCGTGTTCCGAGTCGTCGCCGTGGAGCATGAGCGGGGCGGTGAAGGTGTAGGCGAACGCGCCGTCGGCCCCGGCTGAGTCCAGCAGTTCAAGCTGGCGCAGCAGGCAGGCGGCCTGCAGGTCCTCGTTGCGTTCCTGGACGGCCTTGACGCGCGGCCGGGACGAGCCTTCCCGTCAGCGGCAGCATGTGCAGGACTGCAGTGACGGGGTCGATGTTGTCCGGGGCCATGGGGCCGGTCTGGTCGGCGCCGGTGCAGGTGGTGAACCCGAACTCGGTGATCACCACCGGTTTGCCGGAGCTCAGCAGCGGCTCCAGCGTCTGGAGGTAGCGGTCCTTGACGGGCTCCCTCCAGTAGTGGTTGACGCCGATGATGTCGAACATGTCCCAGTCGACTTGCTCGAACGGCAGCGACGCGTAGCTGACCGGGCCGTGGAACTCCTCGCGCACGGCCGCGCTGGCCCGGGCCAGGAACGCGTTGAGCGGCCGGCTGCCGGCGCCGGACCTGACGGCCTCGCGGATCGCCGGGATGCGCCTGCTGCGGGTGCGGCCCTTGACGATGCCGCGCATGAAGAGCGTCAGTTCGTTGCCGGCGCAGAACACCAGCTGCCCCGGCCACCTCGCGCGCAGTTCCTCGGCGGCTGCGGCCGACCGCGCGAGGTGGCGCAGCGTCGTGTCGGGGGACTTGTCCCACAGTTCCGGGCTGAACCATACTTCCAGGCCCTGGCGGAGGGCGGTCTCGGCCGCGGCGGTGAGCCGCCTGGTGTCCCGGGCGCGGATCCTGACCGCGTTGCAGTGCAGGCCGGCCTTGATGACCTCCAGCTCACGGCGCGCGAGCGACGGAGTGTAGTCCGGCCGCCAGGTCACGCCCGTCACGCAGCCAGCGTCGTAGACGACGCCTTTGCCCCTCATCGTGCAGCTCTCCTAATCCTCCGGCCCAGGCGGCGCCGGGGGCGGTCTTGTCAGCAGGCGAGCATCTTCTGGATGGCCTGGCGGGTGACCCCCAGCTCACGCGCGATGTCAGCCTGGGAAAAGCCTTCCGCGATCAGGGCGCGGATCACGTCGCGGCGCTCGGCGGCAAGCTGCCGCGCCAGCCGCGCGTGCTCCAGGGCCTCGGCCCTGACCTCCTTGAGACGCTGGAAAGTCTCCTGGTGCGCTGACACATCCGGGCTCTGCGGCATGCGCCCAGTATGACAACCGGCCGTTGTCATGTCAACCACCTGTTGTCAGGGTTCCTGGGCCAAGGCGCCCTCGGTGAGCTGAGCCTCGAGTTGCGCGATGCTGCGGTCGGAGAACCGGTATGCGTCCGGTTCATGGCCTTGACCGGCCGATGCCAAGGCCCGTTACCCTAACGGCAGGCCGGTCGCGGACCGACGGACGGTCTGTCCACTTCTGACCTGACCGGCTCACGGGAACCACCCAAGGCTGGCACCCGTCACGCAGCGTTAAGCACTTGGCCTGATTGTTCAGATCGAGCTGTCGCTGTTCAGATAGGTGTTCAGATGTAAGTACTCGGAAGTAGTGCCTGGCCCGTCCGAGGAGGCTGGTCCCGGTGGGGTGAGCGGCGGCGGATGTCGTACCCGCTGGGGCCGCCGGGCTCCGCGTCCGGTCTCTGGGCAGGTTTCCGATAGTAGCCATGTACTTAATAGCCATGTATGGTAGCTGGCGTGAACGCGGAACCGACACACGGGTACCTGGTCTGGCGGCTGTCGATGAAGTGGCGGGCCGCCGTCGACCGAGCGCTCGCCCCGCTGGGGCTGACGCACGCGCAGTACGTGCTGCTGGCCTCGCTGTACGGCATGGAGCGAGCGGGCCGGCGGCCGACGCAGCGTGAACTCGCCGACCATGCCGGCCTGGAGGCGCTGTACGCCTCCAAGCTGGCCCGCGCCCTCGACGCCGGCGGCCTGATCCGGCGCGAACGCGACCCCGCGGACACCCGGGCGGTCCGGCTGGCGCTCACCGGCCACGGGCGCGAGGTCGTGCGGCCGGCCGTCGCCGAGGTCAGCGGACTGCTCGACCGACTGATGGCCCCACTGGGCGGCCGCGGCGGCCCGCGGGCGAAAGCCCTCGCCCAGGACCTGTCGACGCTGCTCGGCACACCCCTCGACCCGTGAAGGACATTGACATGCCCGACGTCAAGACCCTCGACTCCACCATTCACTACCAGGAATCAGGCAGCGGCACGCCGTTCGTCTTCCTGCACGGCAACCCGGGCTCGTCCCGCCTGTGGCGCCAGGTCCTGCCCCGCGTGGGACCTGGGCGGCTGCTCGCGCCGGACCTCATCGGCATGGGGCGATCAGGCAAACCGGACATTGCCTACGCCTTCGGCGACCACGCCCGCTACCTGGATGAATGGCTCAACGCGGTACGGCTGGACCGGGTCGTCCTGGTCGGCCATGACTGGGGCGGGGCGCTCGCGTTCGACTGGGCCGCCCGCCATCCGGACCGGGTCCTCGGCATCGCCTTCCTCGAGAGCATCGTCAAGCCGATTAACTGGGACGAACTGTCGCCGCAGGCACGGGCGCGGACCGAGAGCATTCGCGGCGCTGAGGGCGAGCAACTGTACCTCGGCCAGGACCTGCTCGTCCGGCAGGCGTTCACCGGCGGCGTGCTCACCCCTGTCAGGGAGCAGGACCTACAGGCTATTAAGTGCATGGCTACTATCGGAAACCTGCCCAGAGACCGGACGCGGAGCCCGGCGGCCCCAG
>DAHWEX010000367.1 GCA_027326205.1 Actinomycetota bacterium | reverse complement strand
GGGTACTTCATAGGCGGGTATTCAGCGCCGCGTCTGTTGGCCTGACCTACACCGCGATATCGGTGTTGTTCCGATGGATCCCGCGGTCTTTCGCCGGAAGTTATATCGGGACCGGCTGGCATGCCCTGACGTGGGCTCTTGCCGTGGCGGCCTGTGAGGTTCTGGCGAGTAGGGCGCAGCATTACCTGGTAGGCGGAGCCGTAAAGATATCAAATCCCAAGGTTCGAATACTTCCGATCGACCTGAGCCCGCAGGCGCTGGAGAGCGACTTCTTGAAGATGGATCTCGGCGTCCTCATAACTCTTGCGGTCGCGCTGAGCCCGGCCATGGTCGTCGTCGCTCTTCCTCTGGTCTTCCTGGTGCGGCGATTCCTGCAGCATCCGGTTCTAGTCGCGCAGTCCCGTCTTGACGCCAAGACCGGATTGCTGAACGTCTCCACCTGGGAGTCGGAGGCGGAGGCCGAGCTTTCCCGTGCGGTGCGCACCCGTCACCCGGTCGCCATGGCCCTGGTCGACATCGACCACTTCAAGGTCGTCAACGACACCTACGGCCACCTGGCCGGGGACCGGGTGCTGAAGGCGATAGCCGAGGCGCTCACGAGCCAGTCCCGTGACTACGACCGGGCCGGCCGGTTCGGCGGCGAGGAGTTCGTCCTCCTGCTCGCGCAGACCTCCGAAGCCGACGCCTGCAAGATCGCGGAGCGGCTCCGCGGTTATGTGGCGTCCCTGGCCATCCCGACCGATGACCGCCCGGACGCGCCCGCGATCCAGGTGACGATCTCGATCGGCGTCACGGCCATGGCCAGGGGCGAGAAGTTCGAGCTGACCGACCTGCTGGCCGCGGCCGACTCCGCGATGTACGCCGCCAAGGAGGCAGGCCGCAACCAGGTCGCCTTCGCCCCGCCGCTGCTCGACATGGGCCTCGACGCCGAGTGGACCCCCGACGCGAACGCGAACTCCGCCCATAACGGGAACGGGGCCGGCAACGGCGCGCACCGTGACGCCGCCCGGCCCGCGGGCACCCCCCTGGCCAGCTCGCCGCTGTCCAGCCACCGAGTGGTGCTGGTTCAGGCAGAGCAGGCGGCCGCTTCTTTATGTCCGCTAATGTCACTCTCCGTGCTCAAGAGAGCACGGCGCGGGGCTGCAATATGCACCACAACTTCCCAGTGTCTGCACAGTGTTCGTTTGCACGTGCGGATGCAAGGGATGTCACGTCAATGGACCGTTCGAACTAGTTCATCATCAGTCTGTGATCAGATCGCGCTGGTACCAAGTGCCCGGCCTGCCGCCAATGTGCGCCGGGTCGGCCGGCCCGACCGGAACGAAGCCGGCCTTCGCCAGCACCCGCTGCGACGCGACGTTATCGTCATTGGCGGCCGCCCGGAGCGTGCGCAGCGAGTGCCGGGTCACCGCCAGTTGGCACAGTTCCCCGACGTACCTGGTCGCCAGCCCCCGTCCGGCGTACCGCTGCGCCATCCGGTAGCCGACTTCCGCGCGCTCGTCCTTGAGGTCGTACAGGTTGAACCGGCCAAGGACGCAGCCGTTCTCCCCGAGCAGCACGTAGCAGGCGCAGCTTCCGGCCTCCTGCTCGGCCAGCAGGGCACTGTAAAACTCGGCGAACTGGGCAAAGTAAGCGTCGCCGCGATCGGAAATCGATGCGGCGAAGTAAGCCCGGTTGCCCAGTTCGAAGGCCAGGACGTCCAGGGCATGGCTGGCATCCAGCCGGTGCAACTCCAGCATCGCCCAACTCTACCCAGCGGCCGCCCCGAGCGACAGCCGGCAGCGGCGCAACCGTTCGATAAACGCGATAGATCTCGATTGCGGTTTCGCGCTAGCATGAGCTTGGCCGCTCCGCAGCGGCGGCGGCGCGGCGGCGGCGGCGCGGCGGCGGCGGCGCGGCAGTGGCACCGAAACGTAACGAAACAGCGGGAACCCAGGCCGGGAAGCAGGACGGGGCGACGTGAAGACGGCGGTGGACGCGATCCGGGTCAGCGTACTCGGTCCGCTCGAGGTAAGCGACGCGACAGGCCGCCCGGTCAAGGTGGGCGGCCACCGGGTGCGCGCCCTGCTGATCCTGCTGGCCCTGGACGCGGGCCGCGTCGTTCCGGCGCACGCGCTGATCGAAAAGCTCTGGCCGGACGGCCGTCCGGCGGACGCGCAGAACGCACTGCAGTCCCTGGTCTCCCGGCTGCGTCAGGCACTCAGGCAATCGGGGCTGCCGGGCACCGTGCTCGAATCCTCGCCGGCCGGCTACCGGCTGGGCATCACCCCGGCGGCGGTCGACGCCCTCGCCTTCGAGGAACAAGCCCGCCGCGGCAGCCAGGCGCTGGCGCGCGGCGACGCGCACGAGGCGGCTAGCCAGCTCAGCTCCGCCCTCGGCGCCTGGCGCGGTGCTCCGCTCGCCGACGTGGCGAACGAGGAGTTCGCCTGCGCCCCGGCCGCCCGCCTCGTCGAGCTGCGGAACACCGCGGCGCTCGACCGCATCGAGGCCGACCTCGTCCTGCGGGCCGCGGACGCCGCCACGCTCGGCGAGCTCCGTGCGCTCACCGCGACGGACCGGCTGGCCGAACGTCCCGCCGCGCTCCTGATGCGCGCCCTGGCCGGCGCGGGCCGCCAGTCCGAAGCCCTCGCGGTCTACCAGCAGACCAGGGACCACTTGGCCGACCGGCTGGGCGTCGACCCGTCCCGGCAGCTAGAGCAGGCCTACCTGGCCGTCCTGCGCCGGGAGGTCCCGCAGCCGCAGCCGGTCAGCGACGCGCCGCAGAGACCGCCCAGGCCCCGCCGCCCCCCGACAAGCTTCGTGGGACGGGATGACGACGTCGCCGCCGTCCTGAAGCGGCTCGGCGCCGGGCGCCTGGTGACCCTCACCGGCCCGGGCGGCGTCGGCAAGACCCGCCTGGCGACGGAGACGTCGGCCGCGCTCGCCGTTCCGGTGTGGTTCGCGGAGCTGGCCCCGGTCACCAACCCGGCCGAGGTCCCCTTCGCGGTCATCGACGCGCTGGGGCTGCGCGAGCGCTCGATCGCCCCGCACACCGCGGACCGGGCGGGCGACCCGGTCGACCGCCTGTGCACGGCCGTCGCGGAGCGGGACGTCGTCCTCGTCCTGGACAACTGCGAGCACGTCATCGACGCGGCGGCCGCCCTCGCGGCCCGCCTCATCGAGGACTCACCGCGGGTCAGGATCCTCGCCACCAGCCGCGAGCCGCTGCAGATCCCCGGTGAGACCCTGTACGTCGTCGCCCCGCTGGCCGCCCCGCGAGAGCATGACCTCCCGGAAACCTCCGCCACGTACCCCGCGGTGCGGCTCTTCGGCGACCGCGCCGCCGCGGTGCTGCCCGGCTTCGAGCTGAACGCGGGCAACGCCGGGGTCATCGCGCGCATCTGCCGCATCCTCGACGGCATGCCGCTCGCCATCGAACTGGCCGCCCCGTGGCTGCGCACGCTGACCCCGGCCCAGCTCGCCGCGCGCCTCGACGACAGGTTCGCCCTCCTCACCGGAGGCAGCCGCACCGCGCTGCCCAGGCACCAGACCCTGCGCGCCGTCGTGGCCTGGAGCTGGGATCTGCTGTCCGAACGGGAGCGTGTGCTAAGTCGCAGGCTCGCGGTCTTCCCCGGCGGGGCGACCCTGGCGGCGGCCGAGCAGGTCTGCCCGGTTGCCACCGAACACGGCGAAACGGGGCAGGACGGCAGCCCGCTGCGGGCGGGCGAGGTCCTGCCCACGCTGGCCGGCCTGGTCGCCAAGTCCCTGCTCACCCGGGTCGACCCGGGAGCCGGCGCCGAGCCGAGGTACCGCATGCTCGAGACCGTCCGCGCCTACGGCCTCGAGCGGCTGGCCGAAGCCGGCGAGGACGCCGTCACCAGGGACGCCGCCGCCCGTCATTACCTGGAGCGCGCCGAGACCGCGGACCCGCAGCTGCGCACGGGGACGCAGGCCTACTGGTTCCGCGAGCTCACCGCCGAACAGGACAACATCAACGCCGCCATCCGCTGGTCCGTCTCCCGCGGCGACGCCGGGGCGGCGCTCCGTTTCGTGCGGGCGCTCGGCTATTACTGGATGCAGCGCGGGCACGGCGAGGCCGACGCGCTCTGCCGGGACGTCCTGGCCATGGCACCGCCGCCGCTCACCCTGAAGCTCGCCGAGGGACGTGTCATCTGCGCGCTGCTCGCGGCCGGCTGGAACTGGGACATCGACTCGGTCAGGGCTCCGCTGGCCGCGGCGCTCGCCGCCGTGAACGACCTGCGCGGCGACGACGACGAGATCCATCCGCTGGTCGCGACGGCCGAGCCGGTTCTCATGACGTTCGACGGCGTGGCCGAGAAGGCGGCAGAGTACTTCGAGCGCTGTGCCAGCTCACGGGACCCGTGGCTGCGGGCGGTCGGAAAGGTCTACGTCGCCTCCGCGGCGGTCTCGCTCGGCAGGCTGGACGGCGCCGAGCAGTCCTGCCGCGAGGGCGTAGCCGACCTCCGTGCGATCGGCGAGCGGTGGGGCGTGGCGATGGCCCTGACCCAGCTGGCCGACTTCACCGAGCTGCGCGGCGACCACGCCGCCTCGATCGGGGCGCTGACCGAGGCGGTGGCGATCGGCCGGGAGATAGGCGTCTGGGGTGACCTCACGTACGTGCAGGCCCGGCTGGCGGTCATCCACGCGAGGGCCGGGGAGCTGGACCGCGCCTGCGCGGAGATCGCCCAGGCCCAGCGCGGTATTGAGGGCCGGGGCGGGCAGGTGGACACCGACCGCTGGGTGTCGTTCATGCTGGCCGAGATCGCCTCGCTGCGGGGTGACTACGCCGAGGCGGCCCGCTGCTGCGAGGTCGTTCTCGCCGCGATCGCCGGCCATCAGGCCCCGTGGTGGGACTCGCTGCGCGCCGCGGTCAAGTCGAGGCTGGCCGTGGCGGTCCTGAGACGGGGCGACGAGACCCGCGGCGCGCGGCTGCTGGCCGAGTCGCTGGACGCGGTCGCGGCCTGGCGGGATCACGGGGCCCTGGCGACGGTGCTGGACGCCTGCGCCGTGTACGCGCTGCTGCGCGCGCGGCGCCCCGACCCGCGGCAGGCCGCCCGGTTCCTCGGCGCGGCCGCGGCGGTCCGCGGCGCGTTCGACGAGTCGAGCCTGGACGCCCCCGGCGCCCGCCACGCGGCCAGGTCCGCCCTCGGCGAAGCCCGCTTCGCCGCCGCCTACACCGAAGGCCTGGCCAGCACCTACCAGTCCGCCGTGGCCCTGGCCCGCACCCTGCTCGGCGCCTAGGCGCCGGGAAAACGGGAAACTGGCGCAACCAGGCCGGGGTGTTCGCCCGTCAGAAAGGGAGGTGCTGGATCGTTAGGTGTACCGGGGCACGCCTAACGATCCAGCATCTTCAGCACCGGGCTCAGGCCGGGACTTCGAGCCCGTAGCGCTCCGCGTGGTCGGGGTCGGCCGGGTCGATCGTCCGCATGCCGTCGGCCGCCAGGCGCTTGTTGATCTCGGCCAGGTGCTGCCGGACCAGTTGCTTCTCCGCGTCGGTGGCCGCGCCCCGGTGCGGCTTCCCGGCGTGCTCAAGCGTCGTGTAGTCGAGCCGCTCCTTGCGCGGCGCGGCCGCGCGGGCGGCCGGCGCGCGCCTGGCGGGGGCCGAGGCGATCAGCAGCTCGGCCATGGTGCGGCTGGTGGCCAGCTTGTCGAAGACGGCGGCGTCCACGACCACGCGCCGCGGCTCCTCCTCGCCGGGGAAGTACAGCTCGACCTCGGCCACCTGCAGGCTCGCGCCGGTGATCGGCGCCAGCTCGTCGCGGTGTCCCTCGAACTCGACCGCCTGGCCGTCCAGTTCGGGGTGCTGGCGGACGACGACGCGGACGAGGTCTCCGTCATCGGTGATGAGCTTCTCGCTCGGGTCGCTGAACCGGATCGTCTTGCGTCCCATCGCGGATCCCTCCATGCGCGGTCGTCGTCGTCACTCGCCGCGGCACCGTCTGCCCGCCACAGCGCAAAAGAGAAGGGTATCCGTTGCGGCCCCCGCCCGTGCGCCGCATCGCCCGTGTGCCGCGAACCCGGTTCGGCCGAGCGCACCGCCCGCGGTGTCCCCGGTGAACCCGCGGGCCGGACGGCAGCCGGAGCATTTCGCCTGACAGACATGACCTGTTCACTTTCCATTCACCTGCGAGTCGGCGCGACGTTTATGAACCTACTTAACGTGTGGGCCGTGGGTGTTGCCGGCCACCCAGCCGGACAGCCAGGTGACCGGTGGCAATACGAGAGATGAATGAGGAAGTAATAGTGTCGAAAGCCCCCGCTAGCAGCGGATCGACCGGCGCGGCGGCGCCGCGCACGCTCCGCAGGCGTGCCGTGCTGGTTTCTGGTATCGGCTTCTTCACCGACTCCTACGACCTGTTCGTCATCGGAATCGTGTCCACCCTGGTCAAGGGGCAGTGGCACCTCGGTACCGGTCAGCTCGCGCTCCTCAACGCGGTCATGCTGGGGGCGGCGTTCCTGGGAGCGATGTTCTTCGGCCGGATCGCCGACGCGTTCGGGCGTACCCGGGTGTACTGGATATCCGCCGCGCTGATGGTGCTCGCGGCGGCCGGCTCCGCCCTGG
>DAHWEX010000342.1 GCA_027326205.1 Actinomycetota bacterium | reverse complement strand
CGATGTCCGTTATTCCGGTCACCGGACGTTATGCCGGGGTGTTTTCCGGCGAGGCGCGGGAGTCGGCTGCCCCGTGCGGCGCGACCCGGCCCGGCGCGGACGGAGAAAGGGCGCGTGACGGACCGCGGCAGGCGACGGCGGGGCAGTGGCGGCGGACGGACGGCCGCCCCGGCGCACGGGTGGGCGGAGGGGTCAGTTGAGCCCGAGCACTGCGGTTACGTTCCGCGCGGCGGCCCCTCCTTCCTCGATGGCCAGGTCGAGAGCCGCGGGCACGTTGAGGTCGGCCGCCAGGAGCCGGCTGGTCTGCGCGACCGCCGCCGTGGCCGTACCGGTGCGCCCGGCGGCCCGGTACAGCTCCTCCAGGCGCTTGCCCGCCTGGTCGAGCAGGGCGGGTGAATAGTCCCAGGACTCGCCCCACGGCCGGTCCAGGATCATCAGCCGCACCGCCGCGGCGGGATGGTCGCCGACCAGGTCGCTGACGAGTACCAGGTTCCCCGCCGACTTGGCCATCTTCGCCCCGCCGACCCGGACCGTGCCCGCGTGCAGCCAGGCGCGCGCATAGGGGCGGACGCCGGTGAACGCCTCGGCCATCGCCGCGTGGTAGGCATGGTGCGGGAAACCCAGGTCGGCGCCGCCCGCGTGCACGTCGACGCCGGCCCCGAAGACCGACAGGGCCATGGCCGCGCACTCCGCGTGCCACCCCGGCCGTCCCCGTCCCCACGGCGACTCCCAGGCCGGGTGGCCCGGCTCTGCGGCCTGCCAGACCGCCACGTCCAGCGGGTCGTCCTTGGCCGGGTCGTCCGGCCGGCCGCCGTACTCCGCGGACAGGCGCAATGCCTCGTCCCGGTCCAGCCCCGACCCGTTGACGGCGGATTCACCGCGGAAGTACACGCTGCCGTGCCGGGCATAGGCGGCGCCGGCCGCCAGCAGGCCGCCGGCCAGGCGGATGACCTGGTCGACGTAGCGGCGCGCCCGCGGTTCATGCTGGACGTCCCGCACGTTCAGTGTCGCCATGTCGCGGTCGAAGTAGTGCTGCTGAACCGCGGCGAACGCGTCGTACGGCTCCCCGGCGCGGCGCGCCGCCTCGTCAAGCACGTCATCCACGTCGGTGACGTTCCGGCAGATCTCGGGTTCCACGCCCAGCATGCGCAGCGTCCCGGCCAGCGCATCCACCCAGACGAACGTGGCCGCGTGCCCCAGGTGCGTCACATCGTACGGCGTGACCCCGCACGCGTAGATCCGCGCACGGTCAAGGAACGCGACCCGACGGCCGCCCAGGGTCAGGCCGCTGATCTCAGCGATTCCGGTGTCAGCCTGCATCTTGTTCATGATCCAAGTGTGGTCACCTCGGTGTCGCCGGTAAACCAGGGGCGCCGTCTTCGCCGGCGCCGCACCGTTAAGGGCTCTCCTGGTCGGCCGCGTAGACCCGGGCCGCGAACTCCTCGAGCACCGCCGCGCAGCTCGCCACGGCGGTGCGGGCCGCCTCCGCCGAGGCCGCGCCGAGGGCGTCGCGCGCTACCACCTTGGCGAGCCACGTCCGCAGCTTGGCGAGGTCTTCGTCGTTTTCCTCCAGTTCCGCGTAGCTGAAGTGCCCGGCGCTGGTCTCCCGGGCGATCTCCGCCAGGAAGTCCTCGCAGCGGCCGATCACCTCGGCGTACTCCTCGTCCCTGGCCTGGTTGTACCGGGCGGCGAAGTCGCCCTGCCCGAGCAGCGGCTCGGCCCGCACCAGTTGCGCGGCGCCGCCCATCTGGCCGACCTCGGCCCGCAGCGCCCGCAGTGCCCGCTCGGCCTCGGGCGACTCGGGCAGCACCGCCACCGAGTGCGCCGCGTACACCGCGCCCAGCGCCTTCAGCCGCCGCCATACCGCCGTCCGCAGCCGCGACGGCTCACTGGGCACCTGGTACAGGAACATCAGCCACCGCACCGTATCGTTCATGCCACCCAGTCTGGCCAGCACCGGGGCGGGCCGCCGCCTGATCGGGCGCACGGCCGCCCGCGGTCCCCGATCTTCAGCTGCCCGCCGGGACCTGGGTGAACCCGGCCGGAACCTGCGGGTGGTTGATGAGCTTGGTCAGCGCCGGGGTGCGGAAGGTCTCGGTGCGGTACGACCACGTGCGGGGGCCGTAGCTGACCTGGGTGTGGTCCACGTTGATCACCCGGTGGCTGTCGAGGTACTGGTGCTGCCAGGTCGCGACCCGGGCGCCCCCGCTGACCCGCAACAGCATCTCGTTGGCCGTAACCGGGTCGGTCCAGACGGTCTCCGGTGGGACGGGCGGACCGCGGGCGGGCCGGTCAGAGGCTGATCTCGGCCTCGATGCGCTTGAGGCTGTGGCGGGCGAGGGCGAGGTTCGACCGGGAACGGTCGAGGACGAGGTACAGGAACAGGCCCTGGGCGTTCTTGGCGCCCTTGAGCAACCGGACGAGGTGGTACTGCTTGCCGAGCGTGACGAGGATGTCCTCGATGGTGTCGTCGAGGCGGAGTGCGTCCATCGTGCGCATCTTCGCGCGGACGATCTCGGTATTGCCGGCCGCCGCGACATCAAGGTCCAGGTACTTGCCGCCGCCTATCGCCCCGAGCGACATTCCGCTTTCCCAGTCCACCAGGCACGCACCGAGGGCGCCATCGATGGACATGGCTTCCTTGAGGGCTACTTCAATGTTCATTTATCTCCCCCTACTAAGAATGTCAATTTTGGCCTGATTCGAGGTTAGCGAAGAATCTAGCTTCTGAACTATTAAGTTAAGAATTTTCGCAAGTCTTCTTCCGGCGACGCTCTTGGGCCAGGCCGCGCGGACCATCTGCCGGTCACGGGGCGGTTTCCGTGCCTAGTTGCTAACCTAACTAACCGGGGGCCTTGTTATCAGCCGCTAGATGGACGTTCAGGACGGCGTACCGGCCGGCGCGGACAGATCGCATCCACAGGTCAGGGGAGGCCAGATGAGCGCGCCGCTTTACCAGCTGAAGGCGGAGTTCTTCAAGACGCTAGGTCACCCGGCGCGGATACGGGTGCTGGAACTGCTGTCCGAGCGGGAGCACTCGGTGGGCGAGATGCTGCCCGAGGTCGGCATCGAGGCGGCGAACCTGTCCCAGCATCTCGCCGTGCTGCGCCGTACCGGCCTGGTGAGCACGCGGAAGGAAGGCTCGTCGGTGTTCTACTCGCTGACGAGCCCGGAGGTGGCCGAGTTGCTGCGCGTCGCCCGGCAGATCCTCACCGGCGTGCTGTCCGGACAGGTGGAACTGCTCGAAGACCTGCGCCTGTAGGTCAGCGGCACCCGTTCGGCC
>DAHWEX010000033.1 GCA_027326205.1 Actinomycetota bacterium | reverse complement strand
GCCTGGGGACCGGCCCGCCGGCCAGGTGCGGCATGCCAGATTTGAGGATTCCCCCGAACGGGCCGCTGCTCCGCCCGGCACCCCCCGCTCAACCGCCCGCCCGGAGCCGGCCCGGGGCACGCCGCCCCGGACGGCCCGAAGCTGCGGATGCTGCTGGACCCGGAAGCCCGCAAGGCAGCGCGCCTGACCTACCAGCAGAAGGTAGAAGCGGCCGAGACCGGGTACGCCGCCAGGCACGCCAGGCCCCGCGACGGCAGCCAGGCCCGCGCTCCCGGGCAACCCCGGCCCCGTGAGTCAAGGCCGGAGCACGCGCCTCCCGAATCCCGCGACCAGCCCGCCAGCACGATCGATGCGCGGAACCAAATCGCCTGAGCGCCAGGAACAGAAGCAGGAAAAGCCGGAACGTTCGCGGCTGCCGAGGACCGACACGGTTCAGATGCTGTCCGGCAACATCCTCGCGGTCGCCACGGGTGCTGTCGCGCTCGGTCTGCTGCCCGGTAGCTGGGAGAAGGTCACCGCAGGCATCGCCTCAGCCGTGATCGGCAACATAACCTGGGCAAACAGGCGCTGGAAGGAGAGGCATGGGAATCGACCCGAAGATTGAGCAGCCAACCAGGAAAATGCTCGGTCACGCGATCCGCCACGAGCTCGACGACCTAGCGGCCGTCGTCCGGTCGGAAAAGAGCGAGACTATCGTCGGAAGCATTCCGCTGTGCGTATTCGCCTCCGCCTATATCGCCATCGACGTATCCGACCGCTGGCCAACAGATGCTGATCTCCGCCAGATCTCGGAGATCGCGCGAGGTCACTCCCAGTACGGCAGTGCCCGTTCCGCTGCGCGGGCGATGGCGTCTCCGTCGAGCGCGACTGTGGCGCTGTCGATGCCCATGCTCTTCCATTCGATGACGAACTCGAATGCCTCCCGCGGCGGGAGTGGCCAGAGCCAGAGTTCCCGGTCGCCCTGGTAGGACTGGTCGCCGCTGGCGGAGCCGCCGCCGACCTGACTGAGCATGGGAGGCTCAGGCCAGTCGGCCGGGTCCGTCCAGCCCGCGAAGGCGTTGTCGACGGTCGTGGCCTTCGACCCGTCGGGAAGGCGGACACCGAGCTTCAGGTCCGCGTCGGCTGACGCGGCGCCGGGGTCTTCTCCGGTAAGGCGTCCCAGGATGCGTTCCCACGCCGTCCCGTCCAGCGATCCCCGCCGGACGGCGATGCGCAGGGCGAGGCTGCATCCCTGCGGGAATGCGATGACCTGCTGGAGCGCTATGGCGACCTGCTCCGTCTTGACTATGAACTGCGCGAAAGGCACCGGATAGCCCAGAGTATCGCCGGGCGGCCCCACCCAGGAGGCATGGTTCATGGCCTCACTGTAACGACAGGACAGCGAGACGTCTCGAACTGCCTGTGAAGAACGAGACCCACCTTCACGCCGTCGTCATCGTCTTCACCACGGCCCGGCTCATGGCTGTGAGATCAAGCGGCACGCGGCCCGTTTGCTGGGCGGGACCGTGGAGCTGAACGACAACGTCTTGTACCCGGCCCCGCGCCGCTTCCAGGATGCCGAATGACGCCGGCGAGGCGGTGACCGGTGACGACGCCGAGTTCAAGCCGCGGGTGGGGTGCTTCGACCGGATCGCCCGCGGGTGCTGCGGGTCGCCGCCCGGCCGACTCGTGCCCTTCGGGTGATCCTGGATCATGACTTGCGAAAGTAAGCAATTAAGCTAATGCATGTATGCTAACGCCGATGTCTCGCCACCGCGCCAGCTGACGACGGAGTTCTCCGGGGGTGCCGTGCCGCCCGGCGCGGGTTCCGGGCGCGGGGGTTGCCGTCCTGGCAGTAGCTCGCGGTGGCGGGGCGCCCGGGTGGGTGCCCGCCGGAGCGCCGTTCGCCGGTGATTCTTCTTGTTGGAGTGCTGTGTGTTGAATTTGTGGCGCAAGATCCGTGCGCACGGGCGGGTCGCGGAGCCGCCCGTGGGCGGGCGGGGTTATCCGCTCGTTCCCGGGTTGCGCGGGTCGGTGCAGGTCCGGCACGTGGACGCCGGGTCGTGCGGCGGTTGCGAGGTGGAGATCGGCGCCGCGTTCGGCCCGGTCTACGACGCGGAGCGGTACGGGGCGCGGCTGGTCGCCTCGCCGCGGCACGCCGACGCGCTGCTGGTGACCGGGGTGGTGACCAGGAACATGAGCGAGCCGCTGCGCCGCACCTATGACGCGGTCCCGGCGCCGAAGCTGGTGGTGGCGGTGGGCGATTGCGCCCGTGACTGCGGGGTCTTCAAGGGCGCCTACGGGGTGGCCGGCGCGGTGGGGGACGTGCTGCCGGTGGACGCCGAGGTGGCGGGCTGCCCGCCGCGGCCGGAGGCGATCGTCGCGGCGGTCCGTGGGCTGACCGGCCGGTGAACCTCACGGAATCCGCCCTCGGGCTGGCCGTGGGCGTCGCGGCGCTGGCAGCGCTCGCGGTTGCGGCGCTGCCGGGACGGTGGCGTCCGGCCTGCGCCGGGGCGGGGACGGCGCTGGCCGGCGCGGCGGGGGTGGCCGCGGGGGTCGCCGCCCTGACCGGCCGGCCGTTTTCCCTGAGCCTGCCGGGCCTGCTGCCGCTGTCGGGGCTGGAGTTCGGGGCGGACCGGCTGAGCGGGTTCTTCATCGCGGTCACCGGCGCGGTCGCGGTCCCGGCGGGCGTGTACGCCACCGGCTACCTGCGGCACTCGGGCACGTCCCGGTCCGCGTGCGCGTTCCTTCCCCTGTTCGCGGCGTCCATGCTGCTGGTCCCGGCGGCGGCCTGGGCGGTCACGCTGCTGGCGTGCTGGGAGCTGATGGCGCTGACCTCGCTGCTGCAGGTGCTGGCCGAGCACCGCCGCCGGCCGGAGGTCGCCGAGGCGGGACGCTGGTACGCGGTGATGACCCACCTGGGGTTCGCGTGCATCCTCGCCGCCCTGATGCTCGCCGGCGGCGGCAGCCTGCTCGCCGTCCGGCACCTGCCGGCCGGGCTGGCGGGCACCGTGTTCGTGCTGGCGCTGGCCGGGTTCGGGTCCAAGGCGGGCATCGTGCCGTTGCACGCCTGGCTGCCGCGCGCCCACCCGGAGGCGCCCAGCCACGTGTCGGCGCTGATGTCGGCCGCCATGGTGAACCTGGGCGTGTACGGGATCATCCGCACCGGCTTCGGCCTGCTCGGCGGGGGCGCGCGCTGGTGGTGGCTGCTGGTCCTGGCGCTGGGGGCGGTCTCGGCGGTGTACGGGATCCTCCAGGCCGCGATGTCCAGCGACCTCAAGCGGCTGCTCGGCTACTCGACCACAGAGAACATGGGACTGGTGCTGGTCGGCCTGGGGGCGGCCGGGCTGTTCGCGGGCACGGGCCATCGGGTCCTGGCGGGGCTGGCGCTGACCGCGGCGCTGCTGCACGTGGCCGGGCACGCGGCGTTCAAGACGCTGCTGTTCCTTTCGGCGGGCGCGGTCGCGCAGCGGGCAGGGACCAGGGACCTGGACGCGCTCGGCGGGCTGCGTGGCGGGATGCCGGCGACCACGGCGGCGTTCGCCTGGGGCGCGCTGGCCGCCTCGGCGCTGCCGCCGGGCACGGCGTTCGTGTCGGAGTGGCTGCTGTTGCAGGCGCTGATCCACGGGCTCCCCGGCGGCGGGACGGCGGCCGCGGTGGTGCTGCCGACCGCGGTCGCGGCGGTGGCGCTGACCGCCGGACTGTCGGCCGCGACGTTCGTGAAGGCGTTCGGGACCGGGTTCCTGGCCCGGCCGCGCAGCGACGGGGCGGCGCGGGCGGCCGAGGCCCCCGGGAGCATGCTGGCCGGGATGGCTCTGGCCGGGGCCGCCTGCGCGGTGCTGGCGCTGGTGCCCGGCGCGGTGCTGCCCGCGCTGGCCCGGGCGGCCGCGATGACCGCCGGCCCCGCGGTCGCCGGGCTGGTGACGCTGCGGCTGTCCGGTGCCGCCGGGGAACTGTCCCCGCTGCTGCTGGCGCTGGCGGTGCTGGCGGTGACGCTCGTGGCGGCGGGGTGGCTGCGGGTGCTGCCGGGGCGCCGGGCGCGCCGGGCCGCGCGGCTGTGGGACTGCGGCGCGGGCCCGCTCACGGCGCGGATGGAGTACACCGCGACCGCGTTCGCCGAGCCGCTGCAACGAGTCTTCGACGACGTGCTTGCCCCGGAGACCGGGATCGACGTCACCCACCTGGACGAGGCGCGCTACCTGGTGGCCGCCGTGGAGTACCGGCGCCGGGTCCCTGACCGGGTCGAGCGCCGCCTGTACCAGCCGGCGCTGGCCGCGGTGCGGGCGTGGGGAGAGGCGGGCCGGCGGCTCGCGCCCGGCAGCGTGCACCGCTACCTCGGATACGGGTTCTACGCGGTGGTCGCGCTGCTGATCGTGCTGACGGTGACCCGGTGACCCGGCTCGGGATCGCCGGCGGCATCATCCAGGTGGTGGTGATCACCGGCGGCGCCCCGCTGCTAGCGGGCGTGATGCGGCAGGTCCGCGCCCGCCTGGAAGGGCGGGCCGGCCCGGGCATCGGCCAGCCGTGGCGCGACCTGCGCAAGCTGCTGCGCAAGGAGCCGGTCACCCCGGCCGGCACCAGTGAGCTGTTCCGGATCGCCCCGCTGGTCCTGCTCGCCACGACCGTGACGGTGGCCGGGGTCGCCCCGTTCGTCACCGACACGTCGGCGGTCGGCCCCGCCGCCGACCTGTTCGCGGTCGCCGCACTGCTCGCGATGGGCACCGCGACGCTGGCGCTGGCCGCGATCGACACCGGGACCGCGTTCGGCGGCATGGGCGCCAGCCGGGAGATGACGATCATGGCGCTGGCCGAGCCGACGCTGCTGGTGGCGGTGTTCGCGCTGTCGGTGCGGGCCGGGTCGACCAGCCTCGCCGCGGTCGTCACCGCCACCCTGCGCGACCCGGCGCGGGTGCTGTCGCCGGCGGGCCTGCTGGCGGCGGCCGCGCTGGCCCTGGTGACCGTGGCCGAGACCGGGCGGCTGCCGGTGGACAACCCGGCCACGCACCTGGAGCTGACGATGGTGCACGAGGCGATGATCCTGGAGTACGCCGGGCCGGACCTCGCGCTGGTCGAGCTTGCCTCTTCCATGCGGCTGGCGGTCTTCCTCGGGGTGCTGGCGACGCTGTTCACCCCGTGGGGCATCGCCACCACGGCGGCGCCGCTCGCCCTGGCCGCCGGAACGGCCGCCTTCGCCGCCAAGGTCGGGCTGCTGGGCGCCGCGCTGGCGGCCGGGGAGGTCTTCATGGCGAAGCTGCGGCTGTTCCGGGTGCCGGAACTGCTCGCCGGCTCGTTCCTGCTCGCGCTGCTGGCCGTCACGGCCTCGTACTTCCTGGCGGTCTGATGAGCGCTGTGATGAGCGGTGTGATGACCAGTACCGTCTACGTTCAGCTGCTCGACCTCGCCTGCGGGGCGCTGCTGGCGACGGCCGTGGTGATCGTGTGGCGCAGGCGGCTCGCCGCGATCATCCGCACGTTCGCGGTCCAGGGGGCCGCGCTCGCGGCGCTGGCCGGCGTGCTGGCCGTCCACGCCCGCGACGTCCGCCTCGGCGTGATCGCCGCCGGGGTGCTCGCGCTGCGCGCCGTCGTCTTCCCCTGGCTGCTCGGCCGGGCACTGGCCGCCTCCGGGCCGGCGCCCGGCGAGCGGGAGACCCGCCCGCTGGTGAACGTCACCGCCTCCCTGCTGGCCGTCGCGGTCCTGACGCTGATCGCCTACGCGGTGTCCAGGCCGCTCACCGCCCTGGCCCCGTCCCCGGCCGCGGACGCGATCCCGGTGGGCATCGCGGTCACGCTGGCCGGCTTCTTCGTGCTCGTCACCCGGCGCCGGGCCGTTTCCCAGCTGGCCGGGTTCCTGCTGATGGACAACGGCATCACCGCCACCGGGCTCCTGACCACCGCCAGCGCCGGCCTGCTCACCGAGGCCGGGGTGTCCCTGGACGTGCTGCTCGCGGCCGTGGTGCTGCGGGCGCTGGCCGGCCGGATGCGGGACGCCTTCGGCGACACCGACCTGGACGACCTGCGGGAGTTGCGCGACTGATGATCACCCTGCTCATCCTCGCGCCCGTCGTCGTGCCCCTGTGCGGTGCGGCCTGCTACCTGGTCGCCGGGTGGCGCCCGGCCACCGCCTGGCTCGCCGCCGCCTGCGCCGCCCTCACCCTGGCGGCGGCCATCGCGCTGGCGGCCCTCCAGCCGGGCCCGCGGCCCGCGGCAGGCGGCGTGCTCCGTGCCGACCCACTGGCGGAGTTCCTGCTGATCGTGATCGGCGCGGTCGGGCTGCTCGCCACCGCCGCGACCCCGGCGTGGCTGCGCGGCGAGATCACCGCGGGCCGGGCCACCGTCCGGACCGCGGCCCGGCACAGCGTGCTCGTGGAGCTGTTCCTCGCCGCGATGGCCGTCGCGGTGCTGGCCGCCAGCCTCGGCGTGACCTGGGTGGCGATCGAGGGTACTACCATCGCCACGGCGTTCCTCGTCGGCCAGCGGCGTACCCGGGCCGCGGTCGAGGCCGCGTGGAAGTACGTGGTGATCTGCTCGGCCGGGATCGCGCTCGCCCTGCTCGGCCTGCTGCTACTCAACGCCGCCGCCGTCCACGCCGGCGCCGGCCTGGACTGGGCGCGGCTGGCCGCCGCCGCGCCGCGGCTGGACCCGGCGGTGACCAGGATCGCCGTCGCGCTGCTCATCGTCGGCTTCGGGACCAAGGCCGGGCTCGCACCGCTGCACGCCTGGCTGCCCGACGCGCACGGCCAGGCCCCCGCCCCGGTCTCCGCGCTGATGTCCGGGGTACTGCTGTCGGTCGCGTTCTGCGCGGTCCTGCGGGTCAAGGCCATCGCCGACCTCGCCCTGGGCAGCGGGTTCGCGCGAGCGCTGCTCGCGGTCATCGGGCTGGTCTCGCTGCTGGTGGCGGCCTCGCTGCTGATCCGGCAGCGGGACTACAAGCGGATGCTCGCCTACTCCAGCATCGAGCACATGGGCGTGATGGCGGTCGGCGCCGCGATCGGCGGCCCGCTCGCGCTGGCCGCGGTGCTGCTGCACATGCTCGGCCACGGCCTCGCCAAGGGCTCGCTGTTCGTGTCGGCCGGCCGGATGCTGCAGGTCACCGGCACCAGCCGGATCGACGGAGTCCGCGGCCTGGCGTCCCGGGCCCCGCTGCTGGCCGGCTGCGCCGGCGCAGGCGTCCTCGCACTGGCCGGCTTCCCCCCGTTCAGCCTGTTCGCGAGCGAGGTCGGCATCCTCCGGGCCGGGTTCTCCGCGCGCCTGGGCCTGGTCACCGCGGCCGCGCTGGTGCTGCTGCTCGTCATCACCGCCGCGCTGCTCGCCCACACCAGCCGCATGCTCCTCGGCGGCATGGGCGGCATGGGCGGCATGGGCGGCATGGGCGGCATGGGCGGCATGGGCGGCACGGTCGGCACGGTCGGCACGGTCGGCACAGGCGGCACCGTCGGCACCGTCGGCGCCGACGCCGCCGGAGCCGCTGGTGGCGCTGGTGCCGCTGGTGCCGCCGGGCCCGCCGCCGGCACCGGACCGCCGGCCGGC
>DAHWEX010000327.1 GCA_027326205.1 Actinomycetota bacterium | reverse complement strand
AGCGAGCGCACCGCCTCCTCGTGCCCGGCCAGCGGCGTGCCGGCGATCCCCTCAAGCCGGGCGGGCACCCGCTGCCCGGGCCGGAGCCCCTGGTCGGAGCGGAACCGGCGAATCTCCGTCACCAGCCGCATGACCGAGCTGAGCTCCGCCTCGGCCGCCGGGTCGCGCCGCGAGTACGTCGGCCAGGCCGCCATCATCACCGAGTCCTCGCCGGTCAGCGCGCACCACAGCTCGTCGGTGACGAACGGCATCACCGGGTGCAGCAGCCGCAGCGTCTGGTCGAGCACGAACCCGAGCACCTGCCGGGTCCGGTCCGCCGCCGCCTCGTCACCCGAAGTCAGCGTGACCTTGGCCAGCTCCAGGTACCAGTCGCAGAGCTCGTCCCAGGCGAAGTGGTAGAGCGCCTCGCAGGCCTTGCCGAACTCGAACCGCTCGAGCAGCCCGTCCACCTCGGCGATCACGCCGGACAGCCGGGACAGGATCCAGCGGTCGGCCACGGCGAGGTCGCCCGCGGGCTGCTCGCTCTGGGCGCCGTTCATCAGCGCGAACCTGGTGGCGTTCCAGAGCTTGTTGCAGAAGTTCCGCGACCCCGCGGCCCAGTCCTCGCTGATCGCCTCGTCGCTGCCCGGCGCCGCGCCGCGCGCGAGGGTGAAGCGGGTCGCGTCGGTGCCGAAGCGCTCCATCCAGTCGACCGGGTCGACCACGTTGCCCTTGGACTTGGACATCTTCTTGCCGAACTGGTCGCGCACCAGTCCGTGCAGCACGATGGTCCGGAACGGCGGAGTCGCCCCACGAAGCGGACCAAGAGCACCAGCCACTGGCGACGTACGCGGCGCCGCAGGCGCCGTCCCGGGGTTTGCCCCGGCGAGGGGGTTATCAGAGGAGTGGAGGGGCTCCCTTGTATTTTGGGGGAGGGACTCCCCCGTGCTTGGGGGGGTCACCGGGGGGGTCATCCCCCCGGGGGAGATATACAGGCCGAACATCATCATCCGGGCGACCCAGAAGAACAGGATGTCGTACGCCGTGATCAGCACGCTCGTCGGGTAGAAGGCGCGCAGGTCCGGGGTGTCGTCGGGCCAGCCGAGGGTGGAGAACGGCCACAGCGCGGAGGAGAACCAGGTGTCGAGGACGTCGGTGTCCTGGGTCCAGCCCGCCGGGGGCGCCTCGTCGGGGCCGACGCAGCGGCCCTCCTGGACTCCGTCGGCATTGGCCGGCCCGTACCAGACCGGGATCCGGTGCCCCCACCAGAGCTGACGGGAGATGCACCAGTCGTGCATGTCGTCGACCCAGCCAAAGTACCGCGCGTTCATCTCCGGCGGCGAGATCCGCACCCGGCCGTCGCGGACGGCGTCGCCGGCCGCCTTGGCCAGTGGGGCGACGCTCACGAACCACTGCAGGGACAGCCGGGGCTCGACCGTGGTGGAGCAGCGGGAGCAGTGCCCCACCGCGTGCACGTAGGGACGGACCTCCTTGACGATCCGGCCGTCCTCCCGCAGCGCCTGCACGACCGCCGGGCGGGCCTCGAAGCGGTCCAGGCCCTGGAACGGCCCGTGGGCGGTGATCACGCCGCGCTCGTCCATGATGGCGAGCACCGGCAGGCCGTGGCGACGGCCGATCTCGAAGTCGTTCGGGTCATGGGCCGGGGTGACCTTGACCGCGCCGGTGCCGAAGGCGGGGTCGACGTGCGCGTCGGCCACGACCGGGATGCGGCGGCCGGTCAGCGGCAGTTCGACCTCGGTGCCGACCAGGTGCCGGTAGCGCTCGTCGTCCGGGTGGACGGCCACGGCGGTGTCGCCGAGCATGGTCTCGGCCCGCGTGGTCGCGACCACGATGCTGTTATCCCCGTCGCCGTAGCGGATGGAGACCAGTTCGCCGTCGTCGTCGGAGTGGTCGACCTCGATGTCGGACAGCGCGGTGAGGCAGCGCGGGCACCAGTTGATGATCCGCTCGGCGCGGTAGATCAGCCCGTCGTCGTAGAGGCGCTTGAACATCGTCTGGACGGCGCGGGACAGCCCCTCGTCCATCGTGAACCGCTCGCGGGACCAGTCCACGGAGTCGCCGAGGCGGCGCATCTGGGACAGGATGCGGCCGCCGTAGGCGGCCTTCCACTGCCAGACCCGCTCGACGAACGCCTCGCGGCCCAGGTCGTGCCTGGACAGTCCCTCGGTGGCCAGTTCGCGCTCGACGACGTTCTGGGTGGCGATGCCCGCGTGGTCCATGCCGGGCAGCCACAGCGTGCGGTAGCCCTGCATCCGGCGGCGGCGGACGAGGATGTCGCTCAGCGTGTGGTTCAGCGCGTGGCCGATGTGCAGGATTCCCGTTACGTTCGGCGGGGGAAGGACGATCGTGTAGCTCGGCGCGCCGGCGTCGCCAACGGCGGTGTTCTCCTGGGCTGCCTCGCCGAGAACCTCCGGCGTGAAGTAGCCGGCCTTCTCCCAGAGTTCGTAACGACGGGCCTCGACCTCGGCCGGCGAATACTGCGAGGGAAGCCCTTCCTGCTGACCTGTCACATCAGGTAAGTCTACGAACGACGCCGTGCTCGTTTGCCCAAACGGCGGTCCAGAGCAAGAAAGTGGATCGTTGGGCGGCCGCTGGGGCGCCTAACGATCCACTTTCCGGCCTGTGCCTGTGCCTGTGCGCCGCGCTGGCTAGGCTTTCTTCTCCAGGTCGTTGCGGACCTTCAGCGCGTCCGCCGCGCCCTTGGCCTGGGCGGTGTTCAGCGTCTCCGGGCCGGTCGCGGCGTAGAACTCGATGACGCCCAGGGTGCTCGCCGTGGCCCAGACGCAGACCGCGCCGCTCGGCGTGGCCTTGGTGTTGGCGCAGCCGAGGATGCCGCCGTCCGGGCCGGCCGGGTAGGTGTTCGCGTTGCTGCCGAGCGAGGCGAGGATCGTGGCGATCTTGGCCGGGGTGAACGTGCCCGTGTAGCCGACGAACCCGATCGCCTGGGACGCCGGGAGCGTGTAGGCCGCCGACACCGGGTTGCCCTTCGCCGTGCCGCCGCCGCCCGAGCCCACCGCCGTGACGATCTGCGCCGCCGTGGCCTTCGCGCTGGCGAGGTCGTTCGGGTCGGTGCCGAGCGGGTAGCCGCCCGCCGTGGCCGGCAGCGGCGAGACGAAGGCGTAGGCGGCGGCCGTGGCCGCGCCACTGCCGCCGGCCGTGGCCGCCTTGCTGGTCGCCGCCTTGGACGCGGCCGAGCTCTGCGCGGTGGCCGGGGTGTTGCTCGCCGCGGGCGTCGAGGGGGTGCCCTTGCGCAGGAACATGTACGCGGCGGCGGCGATGACGATCACGATGACCGCGCCGATCGCGAAGATGCCCTTCATCCCGATGCCGCCGCGCGCGTCGTCATCGTCGCCGCTGCCGCGACCGCGGCCGCCGGCCGCGGGGCGCTGGCCGCGTGGCCGTCCGGTCCAGTCAACGTCCCCGTCCGCCGCCGGGCGCGCCTTCGGCCGTCCGGTCCAGTCCACGTCCGGGTCTCCCGCCGGGCGGGCCTTGGGCCGTCCGGTCCAGTCCACGTCCGGGTCCGCCGCCGGGCGGCCCTTGGGCCGTCCGGTCCAGTCGGCCTCCTCGTCAGCCGGGCGGAACCGGTCCCGCGGTTGCTCGCCGCCGGACCAGCCGGATCCGTTCGGCGACGGGGCGAAGAAGTCCTGCAGGGCCGGGTCGTTCCTGGCCGCCGAGTCGCGGTCCTGACGGCCGAATTCCATCGGCGCCTGCGCGCCGCGGCCGTACTGGCCGGGGTACTCCTGGCCCGCCTGGCCTGGGTAGTCCTGGCCCGCCTGGCCTGGGTACTCCTGGCCCGCCTGGCCCGGGTAGTCCTGACCCGCCTGGGGGGGGTAGTCCTGGGCGGCGTAGCCGAAGTTCTCCTGCTGACGGCCGAAGCCGTCGTCCTGGCCGCCGAAGCCCGCGTCCTGCTGCGGCCGCTCGTCCCACGGCGCCGCCGACCGGCCCGCGGTCCGGCCCCAGCCGCCGTCGTCCTGGCCGCCGTGCTCGGGGGCCGCCCAGCGGTCGTCGCCGCCGGCACCGCCCCAGTCCTGCCCGAAGGCGGTGTCTTGCCCGAAGCCGTTGTCCTGGCCCCCCTGGCCCCCCTGGCCCCAGCGCCCGCCCTGGTCTTCGGCGCCGCCCCGGTACTCCTGCTGGCCGTAGGTGCCGCCGCCCTGGCCGTACCCGTCGTCCTGGCCGTAGCCGCCCCCGGCCCGGCGGCTGTCACGAGCCGACTCACGTCGCGGCAGGTCCTGGAAGCTCTGGCCCGGCGTCCGCTGCGGGTACCCGCTGGGGCCAAGCTCCTGCTCCTGCCCGTACTCCTGCCCGAAGAACTCGGGCGGCGGACCGCCAGCTCGGTTGTCCCCGGAGTAGCCGCCATTGAAGTCCTGGCCGTGGTCCCGGGCACCGTTGTTCCCCGACGCCGCGAAAGCCTGGGTCTCGTCAGGGCCGTCTTGCGAACCCCATGTGGGTGTGGAGGACACGTCCCAGCCGCTCATGCGCGCTCATTCCCGCTAGTGATTCTTGGCAGTACCCCATCGAGGGTATAGCGGCACAGCTGGTGAGAACGGCAATACCGGCAAAGTAGCCGTTATGTGCAGCCCTGTGCAGCAAGCGCTCCAGACCGTACGGCGAGGTCGCCCAGCTGGCCGCTCATCCTGGGAAGGTTGGCAGGTCAGGCCGACTTTTCCCGCGGTGTGCGGCGGGAGACGTCACGCGGGACCAGCGTCGGGTTGACGTTCTCCAGCACGGCCTCGCGGGTGATGACGACGCGCTCGACGTCCTTGCGGCTCGGCACCTCGTACATCACCGGCTGGAGGACTTCCTCCATGATCGCGCGCAGGCCGCGGGCGCCGGTGCCGCGCAGGTTCGCCTGGTCCGCGATCGAGTCGAGGGCGTCCTGGGTGAACTCCAGGTCGACGCCGTCCAGTTCCAGGAGGCGCTTGTACTGCTTGACGAGGGCGTTGCGCGGCTCGGTGAGGATCTGGATGAGCGCCTCACGGTCCAGGTTGTGCACGCTGGTGATGACCGGGAGGCGGCCGACGAACTCGGGGATCATGCCGAACTTCAGCAGGTCCTCGGGCATCACGTCGGCGAAGGTGTCCTCGGTGATGTTCTTGGAGCGGACGCGCAGCACGGAGTTGAAGCCGATGCCGTTGGAGCCGGAGCGCTGCTCGATGATCTTCTCCAGGCCCGCGAACGCACCGCCGCAGATGAACAGCACGTTCGTGGTGTCGATCTGGATGAACTCCTGGTGCGGGTGCTTGCGCCCGCCCTGCGGCGGCACGCTGGCGGTGGTGCCCTCCAGGATCTTCAGCAGGGCCTGCTGCACGCCCTCGCCCGAGACGTCCCGGGTGATCGACGGGTTCTCGCTCTTGCGGGCGATCTTGTCGATCTCGTCGATGTAGATGATCCCCGTCTCGGCCTTCTTGACGTCGTAGTCGGCGGCCTGGATCAGCTTGAGCAGGATGTTCTCGACATCCTCGCCCACGTAACCCGCCTCGGTGAGGGCGGTCGCGTCGGCGATCGCGAACGGCACGTTCAGCAGGCGGGCCAGCGTCTGGGCGAGCAGCGTCTTGCCCGAGCCCGTCGGGCCGAGGAGCAGGATGTTGGACTTGGCCAGCTCCACGGACTCGTCGCCGGGGCGGTCACCGCCGCTCTGAATCCGCTTGTAGTGGTTGTACCCCGCGACGGAGTGAGCCTTCTTGGCCTGGTCCTGACCGATGACATAGGCGTCGAGGAACTCGTAGATCTCCCGCGGCTTCGGGAGGCTGTCCCATTTGATGCCATCTGGCTCGGAGAGCTCTTCCTCGATGATCTCGTTGCAGAGGTCGATGCACTCGTCGCAGATGTACACACCTGGGCCGGCGATGAGCTTCTTCACCTGCTTTTGGCTCTTTCCGCAGAACGAGCACTTCAGCAGGTCGCCACCGTCACCGATGCGTGCCACCCAGTTTCTCCTTTACATGGGGCCGCCCCACCGGGCCGTTCGGGCGCTGCACAGAACGTTTCGCGCCTTCCGGCCCGGCGTGGCGGGCATGTCCCGCCATGCCGTCAACCGCTTGCTATTTGACGGTACCGCCTTGTGGAGCCCGATGGACCAATCAAACCCCCTTAGCGGCCCGGGAGGGAAGAGGCAACCCCTCCCCGCTTTAAGACAGTACCGCTTTACACCGCTTTACGAGGCTACCGGCACGGCAGCTGTCTGCCCCCGCTTGAGCGCCGTCAGCACCTCGTCGATGAGACCGTACTCCTTGGCGCCTTCCGCGCTCAGGAACTTGTCGCGCTCGATGTCGTGGCCGATCTCATCTTCGGACCTGCCGGTGTGCCGGGCGAGGATGGTCTCCATGGCCTTGCGCATCCGGTCGATCTCGTTGGCCTGGATCTCCATGTCGCTCGCCTGGCCGTAACCGCCTTCGGTGGCCGGCTGGTGGATCAGGATCCGCGAGTTCGGCAGGGCGATGCGCTTGCCCTTGGTGCCCGCCGCGAGCAGCACCGCCGCCGCGCTGGCCGCCTGGCCGATGCAGCAGGTCGTGATCTCCGGCTGGATGAACTGCATGGTGTCATAGATCGCCATCATCGACGTCATCGAGCCGCCGGGCGAGTTGATGTACATCGTGATCTCGCGGTCGGGGTCGATGGCCTCCAGCGTCAGCAGCTGGGCCATGACGTCGTTGGCGGAGGCGTCGTCGATCTGGACGCCCAGGAAGATGATCCGCTCCTCGAAGAGCTTGTTGTACGGGTTCATCTCCTTGACCCCGTACGACGTGCGCTCGACGAAGGACGGAAGCACGTACCTGGACGATGGGTGCTGGGTCACGTTCGGCTTCTCCCTGTCTGCTTCGGTAGGTCTGCGGAGCTGGCGGCCGCCGTCAGGAGGCGACCGAGCCGCCGGGGGTCTCCAGCGCGCTGCTGACCACGTGGTCCACGAAGCCGTATTCCTTGGCCTCCTGCGCGGTGTACCAGTGGTCGCGGTCGGCGTCCTTGAGGATCTTCTCCAGGGGCTGGCCGGTGTGCCGCGCCGTCAACTCCGACAGCGTCTTCTTCACGTAGCGCATCTGCTCGGCCTGGATCTTGATGTCGGTCGCGGTGCCGCCGATGCCGCCGGACGGCTGGTGCATCAAGATCGTGGCGTTCGGCATGGCGTACCGCTTGCCCGGCGTTCCCGCCGTGAGCAGGAACTGCCCCATGCTCGCGGCCATGCCCATCGCGTACGTGGCCACGTCGTTGGGCACGAACTGCATGACGTCGTAAATCGCCAGGCCGGCGTAGACCGACCCGCCTGGGGAGTTGATGTAGACGTTGATGTCGCGCTGCCGGTCCTCGGCGGACAGCAACAGCATCTCCGCGGCGATCCGGTTCGCGATGTCATCGTCGACCTGCTGGCCGAGGAAGATGATGCGGTTGCGCAGCAGCCGCTGAAACAGCAGGTCCCCTGGAATCACGGGGGCGTCAGGGGAAGCCGTCCGGGCGACTGGCTGGACTAGCTGTGTCACGTGGTCACCTGCTCCGATCACTTCGGGTGTCGTTCAATGGACATTAACGCCCGTGCGGAGTAACTGGGTGCGCCGCAGACCCCTGTTCGCTTTCGGCGCACCCAGTTGGCACGGCGTTGCGGGGCGTTTGCTGCACACAGACCAATCAACCCGACAATTAGGGCATATCGCCGCCGAATGAGAAAGCGCAGCCAGGCCCCGGCACGGGACCCGGCTGCGCGCGTCTTATCCGATCCCTGGCTAGGCTCCGGTGGTTTCGTCCGCGGCCGGCTCGCCGCTCTCGTCGTCCACGGCCGCGCCGCTCTCGTCCTCGATGGTGCCCGCGACGTCGATCGACAGGTCGCTGACCTCGATGTCGCCCTCGGGGGCCTGCTGAGCGGCGGCGGCCTCGGCGGCGAGCATCGCGTCGACGTCGGCGTTGAGCGCTTCGATCTGCGCCTTGACGTCGATCTCGTTGCCGTCCTCGTCCTTGACCGAGACCCGCTCCACGACGAGCGTGGCGGCCTTGCCGCGCAGTACCTCGCTCACCGCGACGTTGATCTGGTTGTTCTGCACCAGCTGCTGAGCGAAGTAGTCCGGGCTGACACCCATCCGCTGCGCCTGCTCCTGGACGAAGTACGACAGCTCGGCCTGGTTCACCGACAGGTTCTCGGTGCGGGCCAGCTGGTCGAGGACGAAGCTGGTCTTCACGCTCCGCTGCGACTGCTCGACCAGATCGGCGTCGAATTCCTCCTCGGTCTTCTCGATCGAGGCGAGGTAGTCCTCCCTCGACACGCGCAGCTGGGCGAGCTGGCTGTCGATGTTCTCGCGCGCGTGCACCAGTTCGTGCTCGACGAACTTCTCCGGCATCGGGATGTCGATGGCGTCGACGAGCGCCTCGACGGACTTGTCCCTGGCCTGCGTGGCCTGCTGCAGCTTCTTGACCCGCTCGAGCTGCTTGCGGGTGTCGTCCCTCAGCTCTTCGAGGGTGTCGAACTCGCTGGCGAGCTGGGCGAAGTCGTCATCGAGCTCGGGCAGCTCCTTGACCTTTACGGCTGTCACGGTGACCGTGATGTCGGCCTCGGCGCCCTCGGCCGCGCCGCCGGCCAGCTCGCTCTTGAACGTCGCCGAGTCCCCCGCGGACAGGCCGGTGAGAGCCTCGTCCAAGCCGTCGAGCATCGTGCCGCTGCCGATCTGGTACGACTGGCTGCTCGCCTGGGCGTCCTCGACGAGCTCGCCGTTCACGCTCGCGGACAGGTCGATCGTGGTGAAGTCGCCGTCCTCGGCCGGGCGCTGCGCGGTCTTGAGGCTGGCGAAGCGCTCGCGCAGGCCGTTCAGGTAGTCGTCCACGTCGGCGTCGGTGACCGCGGCGTTGTCCACGGTGACGCTGAGCGCGGCGAAGTCGGGCAGTTCGAACTTCGGCCGGATCTCGAACTCGGCGGTGAACGTGAGCTCCTTGCCGTCGTCGAGCTGCGTGATCTCCACGTCGGGCTGGCCGAGGGCGAACACGTCGGCCTCCTGCACGGCCTTGCTGTAGAACTCGGGCAGGGCGTCGTTGACCGCCTCGGTCAGCACCGCGCCGCGGCCGATCCGCATGTCGATGACGCGCGGCGGAACCTTGCCCGGGCGGAAGCCGGGGATGCGCGCCTGCTGCGCCACCTCTTTGTAAGCCTTGTCGAGGCTCGGCTTGAGTTCCTCGAAGGAAACCTCGACGCTCAGCCGGACACGGGTCGGGCTCAGCTCTTCGACATCGGTCTTCACGGCGGCGTTGCTCCAGAAACGTGGATGGATTGACTGGCCAACAGATCCGCGGGGGCCGCGGGCCCTCACGAGGGATAACGGTCGGCGGTTAAGTGTATTGCCTAGGCTAACCGCTTCGTGCTGGCTGACCGCGGCCGGTCTCAGTCGTCGCCGAGGGCCAGGTGGATGAGCCAGCTCACGACGCCGACGATGAGCGCGCCCTCGACGGCGGCGGCGAACGTGACGACGTGGAACGGCTGGTGCAGCTGGTCGTAGGCGATCCAGCTCGCGAGGTAGAGCAGCGCCCCGTTGACCACGATCGCGAAAAGGCCGAGGGTCAGTACGTAGAACGCGCAGCCCACGGCCTTGATGACCGGCTTGAGCACGGCGTTGACGAGGCCGAAGACGACGGCCACGACGATCAGCGTGCGGGCGAGCGCGGCGTCGTTGGAGACGGCCGAGGTGCCGTGCAGCGTCCACTGCTCGGTGTGGATTCCGGGTACCAGCCAGGCCGCGACGGCGAGGGCAACCGCGGTCACGAGGACCCGGATGAGGATCTTCATGGCCCACTTCATAGCACGGCGCTCCTGCCTGGTTACCGGGAATACGACAGGAAAGCCCGCGGTAAGAAGGCGGCGAGCCGGCCGGGGTTCCCGTTCAGGCCGGCGGTCTTCAGCGCCCGGGCGGGTGCCGGGACGGCGCGACGCGGGCAGATCCGGGGCGCTCGGGGGGGAGCACCGGACCGTTCGGTGGTAATTGATTTGTTGTGCGGAGGGATAACGAGGTTCGGGCCGGCGGCCCGGCACGGCAGGCCGTGCCGGACTGGCTGAGCGGCGTGGTGCCGGAGTGGATGACGGAGGTGATGCGGCCGAAGAAGGTCCCGCCGCCCTGGGGGACGATGGCGCGGGCCGTGCTCGCGCTGTGGGTGCCGATGGCGGTCGGGTTCGCGACCGGGCACCGGGAACTCGCGCTGCTGCCCGCCATGGGCGGGATCATGTCGGTCTCCATCGACAACGGCGGGCCGTACTGGCAGCGGGTCGAGCGGATCGGGACGGCGGCGGTGCTCGGCGGCGCGCCCGGGCTGCTCGTCGGGACGCTGATCCACGGCCGCGGCTGGGTCGCGGTCGGCGCGGTGGTCTTCATAGCCGGCGTCTCGGCGGTCCTCGCGCGCCTCGGCGCGATCGGGTCGGTGACGGGCCTGCAGCTTTTCGTCTACAGCGCGCTCGGGCTCGGGCCGCTCGGCGAACTGCGCCCCTGGTCGCACACGGCGCTGCAGTTCCTGGTGGGCGTGGCGTGGGCGCTGCTGCTCATCACCCCCGGGTACCTGCTCTCCCCCCGGTCGGCGGAGCGGAAGGCGGTCGCGCAGGTGTACTACGCGCTCGCCCGGGACCTGCGGCTGGCCGGGACACCGGAAAGCGCGGGGGCGCGCGCCGCGCTCGCCACGGCGCTGAACGCGGCCTACGACGCGATGCTGACCGGGCGGGCGTCGGCGAGCGGGCGGACCCAGCGGGACATGCACTTGATGGCCGTGCTGAACGTGAGCCATCAGTTCGCCGAGGCCGCCACGGCGCTGCGGGTGACCGGGGAAGGGGTACCGCCGCTGGTCGCCGAGGACATCGACCGGCTGGGCGATGCCGTCCTCGACCAGCGCGGGCCGGCGTCGGGGGTGCTGGGGCTGGGCGGCCCGGGCCGGGCCGGCGGGCCGCGGCTGCCGGTCATCCCGCCCGCCTGGTCGTCCTCGCCGGGGGCCCTGGCGCTGCGGGACGCCATGGTGAACCTGACCCGGGTGCTGTCGGGGAACTGGGAGCCGGCCACCGCCCCGGCCGCCGGCGAGTCACCCGGCCCGCTGGCGGCGGCGCGGGCGGCGGCGCTGCGCACCGGGGAGCAGTTGCTCGGCGGCCGGATCGCCTGGGAGTTCACGATCAGGCTGATGCTCTGCACCGGGGTCGCGGCGGTGGTCAGCGAGGTGCTGCCGCTCGCGCGGTCGTACTGGGTCGTGCTGACCGTGGGGATCATCGCCAAGCCCGACTACGGGTCGGTGTTCGCCCGGGCGGTGCAGCGCGGCGTGGGGACCGTGATCGGGGCGGTCCTCGGGGCGATGATCCTCGCCGTGGTGCCGTTCGGGCCGTGGCTGCTGCTGCCGTTCGGGGTGCTGGCGGCGCTGCTGCCGTACGGGAAGGCACGGAGCTTCGGCCTGGTGGCGGTGTTCCTGACGCCGATGGTCGTGCTGCTCATCGACCTGCTCGACGTCGGCGGGTGGCGGCTGGCCGAGGCCCGGCTCGTCGACACCGTCCTCGCCTCGCTCATCGTGCTGCTCGTGGGGTACGCGCCGTGGCCGTCCGCCTGGCAGGCGCACCTGCCCGGGCAGTTCGCCGGGTCGCTGCGGTCGGTGTGCGCGTACGCGGACGAGGCCCTCGTCACCGTGCCCGCGGCGCGGATCGCCGCGACCGGGTCGGCCCGGTCACCGAAGCGCGCGCCGGGCGAGGCGCCGGGACTGCGGTCGCGGCTGCGGCGGCGGGCGTACCGGTCGCTGTCCAACCTGCGGGCCGAGTTCCAGCGGACGATGTCCGAGCCGGCCCCGGTCAGCCGGCGGGCGACGGCGTGGTGGCCGGGCGTGGTCGCGCTCGAAGAGGTGATGGACGCGGTGACGGCCACCGTCGTGGCGATCGGGCGTGGCGCGGCGGTGCCGTCCGCCGCGTCGGTGCACGCGCTGACCGGGGCGCTGCGCGCGGTCGCGGACGCGATCGAGGCGCTGGCCCCGCCTCAGGTGCCCGGTCCGCTGCCGGCCGACCCGGAACTCGAGACGGTGACCGCCGCGGTCCGCTCGGTGCTGTCGGTCCTGATCAGGAGCGCGGACCGGCCCGCCTGAGCTCGCCCACCGCGGCGGCGTGACGGGGCGGCGTGACGGGGCGGCCTGTGCGGCCGGCGAGCGCGCGTATAGGTTCGGATCATGGTCTCTCTTGGGCACACCGGTCTTGACGTCTATCCCATCTGCCTCGGCGGCAACGTGTTCGGCTGGTCGGCCGACGAGTCGCAGTCCCGCGACGTGCTCGACGCGTACGTCGCGGCGGGCGGCAACTTCATCGACACCGCCAACAGCTACCTAGTCGAGCACGGCATGTCGGAGAAGATTCTCGGCCGCTGGCTGCACGACCGGGGCAACCGCGACCAGGTCGTGCTGGCCACGAAGGTCGGCGGCAGCCGTGACCCGCGCTACCGCAACCTGCGCCCGGAGAACATCCGGAGCGAGGCGCACGCTTCGCTGGAGCGGCTGCAGACCGACTACATCGACCTCTACTACGCGCACTACGACGACCAGGACACGCCGCTCGACGAGGCGCTTGGCGCGCTCGACGAGCTCGTGCGGGAGGGCCTGGTCCGGCACATCGCCGCCTCGAATTACACCCCCGAGCGGCTCACCGCCGCGCTTGAGCTGCAGCGCGAGCGCGGGCTCGCGCGGTTCGCGGCGCTGCAGCCGCACTACAACCTGGTCGAGCGGGACTACGAGAGCACCCTGGCACCGGTCGCGCGGGCGTGGGACCTCGCGGTGCTGCCCTACTACGCGCTCGCCTCGGGCTTCCTCACCGGCAAGTACCGGCCGGGGGGCACCGCCGTCGAGTCGGTCCGCGCCCAGGGGGCGGCCAAGTACCTCACCCCGGCGGGCGAGGCCGCGCTCGGGGCGCTCGACCAGGTGGCCGCGGCCCACGGCGTCGGCGTCGCGGCGGTCGCCGTCGCCTGGCTGCTCGCCCGGCCGACCGTCACCGCGCCGATCGCCAGCGCCCGCACGACGGAGCAACTCGCGGGGATCTTGCCCGCGGCCGACCTCAAGCTCACCGCCGACGAGGTAGACCTGCTGTCGGCCGCCACCGCGGCGGCGTGACCCGGGCGCGCGGTTAAGGCCGTCAGGCGGGCCGGCGTCCATCGGAAACTCGTCAAGGACTTGCGGGCCGGTGCACTAGACTCGTGGCGATACGGGCTGTAGCGCAGCTTGGCTAGCGCGCGTGCTTTGGGTGCACGAGGCCGCGGGTTCGAGTCCCGCCAGCCCGACGCGGCGGGCATTCGCCCGCGCTGAGGGCCGGGGCCCGCGGGCCCCGGCCCTCAGCGCGTCCGGCCAGCGGGCCGCATGGCTACGCGAACGTCGGCAGGAGGTCGCCGGTGATCTTCGCGTTGGGCTGCAGGGTGTTGTCGACGACCTTGGCCTCGAGCGGGTACTTGGTGCCCTTTTGCCACTGGATGCCGACCGGGGGGGTGATCGCGACGCCGGGGGCGGGGTTGGTCTTGGCGTTGGCGGAGGTGTAGTCGACCGGGCCGGCCACGGCCTGCGGCAGCTTGACCTTGAACAGCGCGGCTGACAGCTCTGCCTTGTCGTGCGGGTTGTTCACTGAGGTCAGCGCGGCGTAGGCGATCTCGAAGAGGGTGTAGTTGGAGATGTTGGCGTTGGGCTGGCCAAGGCCGGCGGCGGTGAACGCGTCGGCGAGTTCCTGGCAGGACTGGCCGGTGAACGAGGAGTGCCACGGGAGCGAGGGGACCCACCAGGAGTCGGTGGCGAT
>DAHWEX010000324.1 GCA_027326205.1 Actinomycetota bacterium | reverse complement strand
GTGTGAATTGTTTTCGGCGTTCTCCCGCCTTCCTGGGAGGCGAGAAGATCAGCTCCACCCCGCGCTGCACGTCCCCGGTCAGGGGCCATCGTTCTCCTGGTGTCGATCACGCCTTGGGGTGGGTGCGGGTGCCGGGCACTGGGTCCCTGCCGGGTGCGCCCTGTGCGCCGTCGGCTTTGACGGCCAGGTACACGCAGTCGCGCCCTGGTTGGCGCGCAGGAACCAGATATCTGCGTGCGCTGATATATATTGAGTCTGGCCGTTAGGTTAATGGTGAGACGCCGATATATATCGGCAACCCTTGAAGGGAGGGCGGCTATGCCGACTCTACCGGGCCACGAGGAAACCCTGTTCGAGCGTGTTTCCCGCTTCGTCGCCGAGGGTGAGTCGTATGAGGTGGAGTTCAAGGGCGAGAGCCGTGCGCCGCTCAACGACCGCGACTTGGTTGAGGCTGTGGTCTGCTTGGCGAACGGCAGCGGAGGGAGCCTGCTGGTCGGCGTCGAGGACGACGGGACGGTGACGGGGGCCCGGCCGAGGCACGAGTCCGGGCGGACGGACCCGCTCCGGATCCAGGCGCTGGTTGCCAACAGCACGCAGCCGCCGCTCGCAGTGGCAGTGGCTGTCGTCCAGGTGAGCGGGCAGGAAGTCCTGGTTGTCGAGGTCCCGGACACTCCCCGGGTGGTCGGCACGACGCGGGGCACCTACGTGCGGCGGGCGCTGGCCGGGGACGGGAGCCCGGTATGCCTGCCTTATCACGCGCACGAGATGCTCGCTCATGAGGTGGACCGCGGTGCGGTGGACTGGGCCGGCCTGCGCGTCGCGGGAGCGGAATGGCCGGATCTTGACCCGCTTGAGTTCGAGCGGCTCCGGCAGATGGCCGGCAATGCCAGCGGGGGTGCCGACCGGGTTCTCGGCACGCTGTCGGACCGGGAGATCGCTAGTGCTCTGGGGTTCACGCGTCTGGATGCCGAGGTGACCACGGGCGGCCTTTTGCTGTTCGGCAAGGCGGAGGCGATCCGCCGGTTCGTGCCCACTCACGAGGCTGCCTTCCAGGTACTGCGCGGTCTGGACGTCGAGGTCAACGACTTCCTGCCGTATCCGCTTCTGAGGCTGGCCGAGGAGATGCTCAGCAGGTTCAGGGCCCGTAACTCCGAGGAGGAGGTCGGCTTCGGGCTGCTTCGCGTGGCCGTCTCGGCTTACTCGGAGACTGCCTTCCGGGAAGCCCTGGCCAACGCACTGGTCCACCGCGATTACACGCGGCGCGGGGCCGTGCACGTGCAGTGGGGCGAGGACCAGCTGGAGATCTCCAGCCCCGGCGGATTCCCCGCAGGCATCCGGGTGGACAACCTGCTCGTCGCGCCGCCGCACCCGCGCAGTCCGCTCCTTGCCGACGCCTTCAAGCGCGCCGGGCTTGTCGAGCGGACGGGCAGGGGGGTCAACAGGATGTTCGCCGAGCAGTTGCGCGTCGGCCGTCTGGCGCCCGACTACGGCAGGACCTCCGCTGACCACGTCGTCGCCATCCTGCCCGGCGGCCCCGCGAACATGTCCATGACGAAGTGGGTGCTGGAACAGGAAAACCAGCAGGGCGCTCCGCTGCGCCTCCAGGAACTCCAAGTACTCACCGAACTCCTGCGCGAACGCCAGATGACGACCACCGAACTAGCCGAGGTCGTGCAGCGCACCGAGACCGAGACCAGGAGCCTGCTCACCCGCATGGTCGAACGAGGCTGGGTCCAGCCCCGAGGCGAAGGCAAGTCACGAAACTGGCACCTGTCCGCGGCGGTCTACCGCGCGCTGGACTCGCCTTCCGGCTACGTCCGCGTGCACGGCTTCGAACCGCTCCAGCAAGAGCAGATGATCCAGCAGTACGTCCAGGCACACGGCCAGATCACCAGGAACCAGGCCGCCGAACTCTGCGGGCTGAGCCCCGACCAAGCCGGGCGTGTCCTGCGCCGACTAGTCACGGCCGGCAAACTGGCCCGCCGTGGAGAGAACAAGGGAAGGGTCTACCTGCTCCCAGCCAGTCCAGCTAATTGACGCCGCCAACCAGTCCAAACCCACACGCGGGGACTGTCAAGTTAACGGTGTAACTTCCGTCCCTTTTGTTACTTACGTCCCGCGCTGAGGCTTTGGTCTTCGGCGATGCCGAAGATGACGGGGCCTGCCTCCGCCCACTGGCCGGGATTGCGCCCGAAGGAGACGTACAGGTAGTCCGGGTGTGCCCGGACTACCAGCCTGTCCCCTGGAGCTGGGAAACTGTCTCCGGGGACGAGGTTTGGCATGAGGCCGTCAGATCCCTATCAGGAGCGCTGAGCGTTCCTGAGACGCGCCGATCGGCGGGTACGCGCGCGCCCTTACAGGTTGTGTGTCTTCCGCTATGGCATGGCGTGGCCCGCTATCCTTCGTGCTTGGTATCGGGTCGCCCCGGTCAGGCGGGCGGCGTCAGCCTGACGGAGGGGATGAACCGTGATCTCACTGAGTCTTTCCGAAATCGCCGGGATCACCGGCGGAACCCTGCATGACGTCCCCGATCCTGCGGTGCGC
>DAHWEX010000314.1 GCA_027326205.1 Actinomycetota bacterium | reverse complement strand
CCGCCGTCGCCTGCCGCGGTCCGTCACGCGCCCTTTCTCCGTCCGCGCCGGGCCGGGTCGCGCCGCACGGGGCAGCCGACTCCCGCGCCTCGCCGGAAAACACCCCGGCATAACGTCCGGTGACCGGAATAACGGACATCGGGCTAGCGCATGATCGCGGAAACTTAATTTCTCGCGGAAACTTAACACGCTCATAGGATGCGAATCTTCCGTCAGGAAAAAAGTCTCCGCGATCATGCGAGCGGGTGAAAAGTGAAATATCCGGCTATGCGGTGATGAGTGCCGGATACTCTCCCCCGGACCGGCCGGCGCGCGGCGGGCCCGGCATACTGGTGACCGTGACTGATCTCCGCCGCCACGTCAGCGGGCATCTCGTGCTCGACGTCCAGCAGCCGCTCACGATGGTCCTCAAGCTGGCGGTGTCGCAGCCGCCCGGCGCTGAACTGGAGGAACGGCTGACGATTACCTGCGACGGAGACCCGCTGCAGGCGTCGGAGACGGCAGTGCCCGGCGAGGGGCGCACGCACGTGCTCGAGGCACGGCCCGGCCGGCTCGTCATCGACTACGCGGCCACCGTCACCGGGCAGGCGGCGCAGCCGCCGGTGACCCCGGCCGACCGCATTGTCTACC
The DNA here is from genome assembly GCA_027326205.1 of Actinomycetota bacterium. Classification (GTDB taxonomy): domain Bacteria; phylum Actinomycetota; class Actinomycetes; order Streptosporangiales; family Streptosporangiaceae; genus Trebonia. Next base: position 4,273 of record DAHWEX010000314.1, on the reverse strand, counting down.
TGCGGCCCAGCCGCTACGCGGAGTCAGACCGGCTGTGGGCGGTGGCCCGGTCCGAGTTCGCGGGTATCGGCACCGAGCCCGAGTTGCTGGCCGCGGTCTCGTCGTGGGTCGGTACCCGCCTGCGCTACGTGCCGGGCAGCAGCGGGCCGACGGACGGCGCCGTCGATACGCTGCTGACCAGGCAGGGGGTATGCCGCGACTACGCGCACCTGGTCATCGCGCTGCTGCGGGCACTGGATGTCCCGGCCCGGCTGGTGGCCGCCTACGCGCCCGGCCTGGAGCCGATGGACTTTCACGCCGTGGCCGAGGCCGCGGTGGACGGCCACTGGCGTGTCGTGGACGCCACCCTGCTCGCACCGCGCTCCACGCTCGTCCGCATCGCCTCGGGACGAGATGCCGCCGACACGGCATTCCTGTCCAGCTACGGTGGCATCGCGGAACTCCTGGAGACCAGGGTGACGGCCGTGGTCGAGGGCGAGCTGCCCGCCGATGACGTCCGCCAGCTTCGGAGCATCGCCTTACCACGGCACCGGGCACCGGGCACCGGGCACTGAGTACCGGGCAGCGGGCGGCGCCGCCTGGGCCGCCCCCGAACCGCGCTGGTGGCCGTGAGCGTCACGCCCGGCTGATAGCCGCCCGGCGGCCGCCGCGGCCGGCAACCGCCGCGGCGCGGCCGGTCAGGCGTCTCGTTCGATGGGGCAGCTCATGCACCGGGGGCCGCCGCGGCCGCGGCCGAGCTCGCTGCCGGGTACGGTGATCACTTCGATGCCATGGTCGCGCAGGTAGGAATTCGTGGTGACATTCCGCTCGTAGGCCACGACCACGCCAGGCTCGACCGCGAGCACGTTGCAGCCGTCGTCCCACTGCTCGCGCGACGCCGAGTGGACGTCCTGGACAGCGGTGAGCACGGTGATCTCCGGGCGGTCGAGCGCGGCGGCGATGGCACGGTGCATGTCCCCGGGCGGGTGGCCGGTGACCTTCAGTTCGCTGGCCGTGGCGCCTGGCTCGACCGTGTACGAGGGCAGCATCCCCATCCCGGCGTACTTGGTGAACACGCCGTAGTCGGCCATGGTCAGCATGGTGTCCAGGTGCATGAAGGCCCGGGCCTTCGGCATGTCGACAGCGACCAGGCAGCGGGCGGAGCCGGCGGCGAACAGCCGGCTGGCCAGCATCTCGACCGCCTGCGGGGTGGTCCGCTCGCTCATCCCGACCAGGACCGAGCCGTTGCCGATGACCAGCACGTCCCCGCCCTCGACGGTGGCCGGGGCGGCTTCCGCCCCGTGGTACCAGATGTCGAAGCCGGCCGCGGCGAACATCGGGTGCCAGCGGTAGATGGCCTCGTCGCTGATCGCCTCGGGGATGCGGGCCGGGTGGCGCATCGCGTTGATCGACACGCCGCCGTAAATCCAGCACGAGGTGTCCCGCTGGTAAAGCAGGTTCGGCAGCGGCGCGAGCACGAACCCGTCGGGGTCAAGCGAGGCAAAGGCGATGCTCCTCGGCGCCGCCCCGAGCTCGGCGATCTCCCGCTTGGTGATCCCGCCCGCCAGGTACCCCGCCAGTTCGGCCGAGCCAAGCCCTTCCATGGCGGTCCGCAAGGTCCCGGCGGCCAAGGGGCCGTGCCAGCGCGGGTCGAAGAGCCGGCCAAGGACGTAGGCCCGGGCTTCCGGATTATCCAGGGTCTGGGCCAGCAGGTCGCCGTAGTAGTGCACCACTACTCCCCGCGAGCGCAGCACGCCGGCGAACGCGTCGTGCTCGGCCTGGGCGCGGCTTACCCACAGCATGTCATCGAACAGCAGATCGGCGACGTTGTCCGGGGTCAGGCGCTTGAGCTCTAGGCCGGGACGGTGCAGGATCACCTGCCGCAGGCGGCCGACCTCGGAATCAACGTGAAACATGGAGCCCCGCTCTGCGCCGTTCGCCGTTTAAGCCAGCTTAGGTCAGCCTAGGCCAGCCGGACCTCCTGCGGGTGCCCGCGATCTGCCGGGCCTTGCGCCCACGCCACCGCGCCTGGCGGCCCGGCCGTCTACCGCTTGCCCTGCGCCGCACGTCCGGCGGCCGGTTCGCTGATCCGGTAGCGGAATGCCCATTCCGTTTCGTAGGCTGTATCGGAATCGTGATTCCGTTTTTAGGAGGGGCTTGGCATGGCGAGTGCGCGGCGGCCGCACTATCAGGTGACATTCGGGATCCTTACCATCGGCATCGGAGCGTTCGCGCTGCTGCAGTCGCTGGTGATCCCCGTGCTGAGCACGGTGCAGGCGGAACTGCACACCTCGCAGAGCGCCGTCACGTGGGTACTGACGGCCTATCTGCTGTCGGCCTCGGTCATGACGCCGATCCTGGGGCGGGTCGGTGACATCTACGGCAAGAAGTGGATGTTCGTGGCCACGCTGGTCGCCCTCGCCGTCGGCTCGGTGCTAGCGGCCGTGTCCCCTAACCTCGGGGTGATGATCGTCGCCCGGGTGATCCAGGGGCTGGGGGGCGGGATGCTGCCGCTGGGGTTCGGCATCATCCGCGACGAATTCCCCGCGGAGAAGGTGGCCGGCGCCGTCGGCATCCTCGCCGCGCTCACCGCGGTCGGCGGCAGCCTGGGCATCGTGCTGGCCGGCCCCATCGTGGACGCGCTCAGCTGGCGCTGGCTGTTCTGGCTGCCGGGCATCGTGACGGCGGCCGCGGCGGCCGGCGCGGTGCTGTTCGTCCCCCAGTCACCGATCCGCAGCCCGGGCGCGATCGCCTGGCTGCCCGCGGTGCTGCTGTCCGGCTGGCTGGTGGCGCTGCTCGTGCCGCTGAGCGAGGCTTCTGACTGGGGCTGGGGGTCGCCGGCGGTGATCGGGCTGTTCGCGGCGGCGTTGCTGCTGGCCGCCCTGTGGGTCTGGTCCGAGCTTCGGGCGCCCACCCCGCTGATCGACATGAAGATGATGCGGCTCCCCGCCGTGTGGACGAACAACCTGGTCGCGCTCCTCATCGGCGTCGGCCTGTACGCGATGTTCGCCTTCCTCCCCGAGTTCGTGCAGACCCCGTCCGCGGCCGGGTACGGATTCGGCGCCAGCATCACCAGCTCGGGTGTGATGCTGCTGCCCTCGGGGGTCACCATGTTCGTAACCGGCCTGTTCGCCGGGTCGCTCACCCGGCGCGTCGGCGGCAAGGTCATGGTGGTCGCGGGCTGCCTCATCGGCTGCGTGTCGATGGCGATGTTCGCCTTCGCGCACTCACAGCAATGGGAGATCTACCTCGCCACCGGCGTGCTGGGCATCGGCTTCGGGCTGGCCTTCTCGGCGATGTCGGCGAACGTCGTGTCCGCCGTGCCCGCCCGGCAGACCAGCGTGGCCACCGGCATGAACGCGAACATCCGCACGATCGGCGGCAGCATCGGCGCCGCCGTGATGGCCAGCATCGTCACCGCGCGGCTCGAGCCGTCCGGCCTGCCCACGGGGTCGGGTTACACGACCGGGTTCGCGGTGATGGGGGCGGTGCTGGTGGTGGCCGCGCTGGCCGGCCTGCTCATCCCGTCGCAGCGGCGGCCGAGCGGTCCGGGCAGCGCGGCGGCGTCCGTCGGTACGCTGGCGATGTCCGGCGACGCGGTGACCGCGGAGAGCGCGGCCGGGGAGACGGTGGCCCGCGAACTGAGCGAGTGAGCGAGTGAGAGAGTGAGAGAGGGATGAGCGGTGGCTGGTGAGCCCGTGGTGAGCGACCCCGCGGTGCCGCATGCCCCGCCGGGACGGCGCGACGCGGTCCGCAACTACCACCGGGTCCTCGAGGCGGCGCGCACGGTGCTCGGCGAGTCGGGCGCGGACGCGAGCATGGAGGAGATCGCCGCCAGGGCCGGGGTCGGCGTGGGCACCGTGTACCGGCGCTTCGCCAACAAGGACGCGCTGATCGACGAGTTGGTGCGACTGTCGCTGTGCGAGGCGCTTGACGTCGCCACGCGGGCTCTCGCGTGCCCGGGCGGCACGGGCCTCGAGCAGTTCCTGCGCGGGCTTGGGGCGCTGTTCGCCGCGCACGCCAAGTACGCGCACCTGCTGCTCGAGCGGAGCGTGGACGGCGCCGCGGCTCGCGAAATCCGCGCCGCGGTCCAGGAACTCACCGGCCGCGCCCTGGCCGCGGGCACGCTGAACCCCGGCGTTACCGTGGGCGACGTCATGGCGCTCGTCTGGGGCATGCGCGGGCTGACCGAGACAACCGGCGAGGTCGCGCCCGGCACCTGGCAGCGGTTCCTCGACATCCACCTGGCGGGCCTGCGCGCCGCGGGCCCGCTCAGCGCCACGCCGTCCATGTC